>CALELH010000022.1 GCA_937902595.1 uncultured Myxococcales bacterium | reverse complement strand
TTAGCTCGAGGGAGTCAGAATCGTATGGAGGCGCTCACCCAGCTCATCGTCGCTCGGCTCAACGATTCACTCGCAGAGGCTCCATCGGAGCCAGCGGAGCTCAAATACAAGGCGCGTTCAGTTTGGGTGCCCATTGGCAACCCACGTCTGTCGCTGGCGGCGTCGCTCGGTCTGCTTCCGAGGCACAGAGACTGGCTCTCTGGGCAAATGTCGACGAACGCTTGGGTGTCTCGTGACGCCGTACCTGCTTGCGGCGGTCTGGGATGTCTACGGTACCGTCTGGATCGAATCGACTTGTCTCCAGGATTCTCACTCATCACAGCGCCAGGAGCGCTCGACCAGTCATACGTCTTGGGTCGCAGAGGCTTGACGGTCCACTATCAGGACGCGCGGAACTACCAGGATCTGGATGGAGACGGACGCGGGGATGCAGAGGACGATGATGGCATCGTTGTCTCGGCACATATCGGGCGTCATGCCCGGAGTTTTGAGGTTCATGAAGCGGTGAACCCACAGACCTTCGACCCTGTGGTTGGGCTCGGCGCTGACTCGGTTTGGATCGTCGGCCGAACCAACGGGGGCTGGGGCTCATTCCGTAGCGCCGGTGAGCGGGTCAATGTCTTCGAAGGTCAAATCGATGCCCTCGTTCAGGAGACTCGAGATCCGGAGATAGGCGACATCAGGATCTCGGCGCTGGGCTACTCAGTCTTGGGAGAGTTAACGCTGTCTCACGTATTGGAGAGGCTCGTCGCTGCAGCTCCTCAGCTCCTCGCAAATCTAAGTTCATCCCATGAGCTTGACTGCCGAGTGGACATGCCTCAAGTCGAAGGCCCTTCGGCTTGGCTCTTGCGAGGGCCCGACGGGACGCTGCTCGCCGAGGGTGAAGACCTCATCTTGGGGCCGGGCACCAGGGTGTACTCTCCAAGCGTTAACTTTGCCGCCCTGCGGGTCCCGGACGGATCGATGCTTTCTGTACCTGACTTGAGAGATGAGGGTTGGGCTGTTGAGCGGGTCGTGCCCCTGGTCTTAAGAGACCACCCTAACGCCGGAGACGCCTGGGCATCGACCGCCGCTGCAGGTGGAGACTTTGTATACAACGGGCTGTGTGAGCTCGTCTCCGATGAGGGGGTCTGTTTGACGTCGAGAGCGATCAGGCGAGACCCGAATCCACAGCTCCCTCGCATGCGGCACTCATTTCCCTAGTGCTCGACCCTGGTGGGCACCCGATGGGGCCTCATGTACGCGTCTCAGCCTTTATGCGCTCGATGACCTCGGAATAGCTCGTCGTCTTGACCAACTCAGCGAGCTGAGCAGTGTACACCTCAATGAGGTCAGGACGGCCGCGATCCTTCGCATCGAGCATCGATCGAAAGGCGGAGATGTACGCGCGCTCTGAGTTAATAAAATATTCTGCGGCTTCGACGACGACCTTCGTCGCGGCGGCGACGAGGGAGCGCCCCTGATCTTCAAATCGAAATTGACGCTCTTCAGTGTTCACGACGACGAGGCTGACGAGACATTCGGCGTCTGCACCTTGGCCCTCCGAGGTGTTCATGTGGCCCTTAACCTCGAACCCCGTGAATGTGATGGTGCCCAGAGATGGATATTCACGGGCATAGTGATCGCTGAGACCGTGGTAGAGGGCGTCGACGAACCCGACGCCTGCCCCGCTGATGGTCTCGGTGGGCCCATCATCGCCACGTTGAAGCTCGACCGTGACTGAGCAGGGGCCAGATTGAACGTCTTCGGACATCTCATATCGTCTGACAGAGAGGTTGATGTAGTCCTCGTGGAGCACATCCTTGATCATTTGAATTGTGGCCGTTCGGTGGTGCACGACGGCTCCTTTCTGCATAGGGTTAATTCTTCAAGTCTGTTGTCGCTTAATTAGGTTGCTAGTTTCAATCATCGTGATGCCTTCAAATGTGACAGTCTGATTACATCGTCCATAGGATCGGACGTAACCATCTCTAGAACCTTCACGGAGACCCCTGAATTCCTCGGGTTTGAGTCCGTGTGGCATGTCGAGACACCTGAGAGAGCCACTCCAGAGGTGTGAAAGATCGGAGTCAGCTCATGGCAGATGGCCTGAACATATTGATGGTGGGAGCTGGCGCGGTTGGGCAAGCGTACGGGTTTCATCTGCAGCGCGCCGGTCATCGCGTCACCTTCTTGGTTAAGCCTCATTATGTAGATGCCTTGAAGACAGGTTTGGATGTGCACTGTCTCAACGGTCGTGCCCAAGGATCTTATCGTTTCAATCATTTTGCGTGTCTGACGCTCGATGAAGTCGGGGATGAGAGCTGGGACCAAGTGTGGCTCTGCATGTCGTCGACCGCTCTTCAAGGTGGGTGGTTAGAGACGCTCAGCTTACGCGTAGATGACGCTCTGATAGTGATGCTACAACCAGGGCTCTTCGATCGTGAGTACGTCCTAAACTACGTAACCGCCGACCGGCTCGTGCAAGGGATGATAGGGCTCGTTAGTTTTAAGGCGCCCCTACCAGGGTCGACGCGCAGTCCTGGGATGACCTGGTGGTTTCCACCGCTCGGCCCGAGCCTCTTCTCCGGTCCTGTCAGCATCACTCAAGAGGTTGTGAATTCGCTCAAGAGCGGTGGCTGTCCTGCTAAACGAGTACGGGATGTCGCTGAGTTCGGTGGCTTCGGTAGCGCTGTCCTCATGCCGCTCATCGCCGCTCTTGAGTGCGCCCAATGGTCGCTCAGCGCTCTCCGAAGTGGCCCTCAGCTTGCTCTCGCCTCGGGCGCGGCGCGGCAAGCGACTCAACTGGCCCGCCCAGGTCAACGTCGGGTCATCGCTTGGTGTGTCACTCAGCCCCTAGTTCTCCGTCTCATCCTCACGGTCGCTCCTATGGTGACTCCATTCAATCTGGAGGAGATGTTGAAGTCTCACTTCACTAAGGTCGGAGATCAGACGCGAGCGATGTTGGAGAAGTACTTGGTCCTCGCTTCGGAGCGTGACGAACCCAGCGATGCCATCGCGAAGTTGACCGGTGCGTTGACCGCCTGTGACCCCTAGGCGCTGATGCTTGCAACCGAGCGATGTGCCTGCCATGGTGCCCACCTGAGTAGTCAGGAGATGCTTCTATGCGTATCGCGATTGTGGGCGGAGGTCCTGGTGGATTGTACTTAGCTGTACTCTTGAAGGGCTCTGATCCTGCGCGTCAAATTACAGTCATTGAGCAGAACCGAGCGAGCGACACCTTCGGTTTTGGTGTGGTCTTCTCGGATGCGACCCTCGGTAATATCGCTGAGGCTGATCGAGACACCTACGACGCGATCGCCGCGAACTTTGCCCACTGGGATGACATCGATGTGCACTATGAGGGGCGTATGCTCCGTTCCACGGGGCACGGATTTGCGGGCCTATCCAGACGGAGACTCTTAGAGCTGCTGCAGGCGCGCTGCGTGGAGCTCGGGGTCGATCTAGAGTTCGAGCGATCTATTCGGTCATCCGACGACCTCGCCGAGTACGATATGATCGTCGCGGCTGATGGACTCAACAGCGTGCTGAGAAATGAGCACACCGATGGCTTTCTACCCAAGATTGACTGGCGTCCGAACCGGTTCACATGGTTGGGGACCGCACGGCAATTCCCTGCATTTACCTTCTATTTCAAAGAAAATGAGCACGGACTGTTCAGGGTACACGCGTACAACTTTGAGGACGGTCTGAGCACCTTCATCATCGAGACGACGGAAGAGGCCTGGCGGGCTGCGGGCCTCGACTCAGCGACAGAGGACGAGACGAAAGCCTATTGTGAGGCGCTCTTCGCTGACGAGCTTGAGGGACACGAACTGCTCACAAATCGCTCTATCTGGCGCCAGTTTCCGACGGTCAGTAACGGGCGGTGGTTTCACGATAACATCGTCCTGGTTGGGGACTCCGCGCACACGGCGCACTTCAGCATTGGTTCAGGTACGAAGCTCGCGATGGAAGACGCCATCAGCCTGTGCCGCGCGATGGATGCCAATGAGAACCTGCAGGACGCCTTCGCGGCCTACGAGGGGGAGAGGAAGCCTCAAGTTGAGAGTCTACAGCGCGCTGCGCAGGTGAGCCTGGAGTGGTTCGAGGACACTGAGAGGATGTTCGGTGCTCTTGAGCCTGAGCAGTTCACCTTTAGCCTGCTGACTCGCAGCCTCCGTATCACCCACGAGAACCTAAAGGTGCGGGATCCTGAGTTTGTAGAGGGGATCAATGAGTGGTTCGCTGGACGTGCAGGTGTGGACGGCGCTCCGCCGCCGATGTTCACCCCGCTCAGCTTGCGTGAGATGACCGTTGAGAATCGCGTAGTGCTGTCTCCCATGTGCATGTATTCAGCTGAGGATGGTACGCCTGATGATTGGCATCTAGTGCATCTGGGGAGTCGCGCGATAGGTGGCGCAGGGCTCTTGATCACCGAGATGACGAACGTCTCCAGAGACGGGAGAATCACGCCAGGTTGTACTGGGATGTACAAGCCAGAGCACGTGACGGCGTGGCGCCGAATCACCGATTTCGTCCATGAGAACAGCGAAGCGAAGATCGGAATCCAATTGGCGCACGCCGGCCGTAAAGGCTCGACTCGGCGAATGTGGAAGGGAATCGACGAGCCGCTCGAGTCAGGGAACTGGCCGCTCATCGCGCCGAGCCCCATACCCTATCTCCCCCACAGCCAGGTCCCGCGTGAGATGGACCGATCCGATATCGATCGTGTCAGGGATCACTTCGTTCGGGCCGCGCAGATGTCTGACGCCGCGGACTTCGACATGATCGAGCTGCACTTCGCTCATGGCTACCTATTGCATAGCTTCCTGTCGCCGGTGACGAATCATCGAACCGACAAATACGGTGGTTCCTTCGAGAATCGAATTCGTTTTCCTATGGAGGTTTTCCGCTCCGTAAGAGCCGTATGGCCGGAAGAGAAACCCATCTCAGTGCGTATCTCGGCGACGGATTGGTTGGACGGAGGTTGGACGGCTGAAGACTCGGTGAAGCTCGCTCGGGAGCTAAAGGCTGCCCGCTGCGATATTATCGACGTCTCATCCGGTCAAACAACACCCGAGTCTCGACCCGTGTTTGGACGCTTGTATCAGACGCCGCTCTCCGAGCGCGTTCGCCTCGAGGCGGACATTCCGACGATGACCGTCGGTAACATCAGCAGTTATGCGGATTGCAACAGCGTGCTCGCGGCGGGACGTGCTGATCTCTGCGTAATCGCCCGCGCTCATCTCTTCGATCCTTACTGGACCCGCCACGCGGCCTTTGAGCAGTATATGGATGACGCCCCGTGGCCGGCTCCGTACTCCATCAACAGTAAGTACGTACCGCGCTTCGACTGGAGCCCTCGCGGCCAGAACAACTAGCCTCGGGGTCAGGGGGGTAGCAGGAACAGGGCGGCCAACGCGGCGTGGTCTGAACCAGCGAGGCCTCGTTGGTTGCTGCGGACCACTCGAGCGCTGCCCGAGACGTAGCCCCCACCGCGGGTCTCCACCAGATACAGATGATCGATCGCTTGTGCTTGACCCTGATAGACGTAGGTCGCCGCGTCACTTCCGAGCTCTGCGGCGACTCGTAGGAGGCCGCCACCCTCTTCGAGCGCTTCGATTGGGCGCGACCCCGGGGTGTCGTTCAAATCGCCACCCATGATGATGAGAGCATCTGGGAACTCATCGGCGACCGCACGAACGATCCCTCGGGCGGCCTGTGCCTCAGCGAGCCTTCGGTCAGGATCATCTCGTGTCTTCGCCTTGAAATGTGCGTTGAACACGATGACGCGCCGGCCTTCGATCTCTACATGGACCTCGAGGAACTCTCGTGAGAAGCGAGTGGTGCCACCATTTGGTCTCGGGAGCACCATGTCATAATGAGAGCGACGCTCTATCAGTGTGCCTCGGGATATGATGGCGACATCTAAGGACGCGTTGCTTCCCGTCTCCCCCAGGACATGGACATCGTACTCTTCTGATCTCAGATAGCCGACCAACGCATCCATGGAGGTCTCTGTCTCTACCTCTTGTAGAAGGACGATATCGCTCTCCAGGGTGCGTACTCCATTAGCTACCTGCTGAGCCTTCGCTTGGAATTCGGCTTCGGGGTACTCATATTCGAAGCTGTTTCCAGAGCAGTTCCTTGAGTCGCAGCGCGTATCAAAGAACTTTCGAGCGTTAAAAGTGCTCACCCTGATCTGAGCGCGCTCGATGATTGAGGCGTCCATGGGAGCCGGAGGGCGAAAGTCTGGGTCGTATGCTCCAACGTCAGGGGTGACGCTCGCGTTGGCTGGATCTGTGGCTTGATCACATGCGCAGAATGTCACCGTGGCGATGAGCGCTAAGGCCGTCGCTAGGCAATAATTTTGACCGATTGGCATACGATTCCTAGAGAGTAACAGACCAAGTCTATCCAAAAGTATCGTCCGATGACATGCCTAGGGTCGAGTAACAGTGAAAAATTACCTAAGTTTACTGATATCTAGGCAGTCAATTGTGACCCGTTTAGGGAATTCTGATAGCTTCGTTCTTGAACAGACACGGGGAGATGTTTCGTGCGCCAGGGCCTAGTCATCGCTTTGCTGCTCTGCAGTTGTACGGCTGACCTCTCCGATGAGAAGGCGCCTGACGCCGTCTTCAGAGGGCCAACTCTAGACCAGGCGTTCGTTGGAGACCTCGATGGGTCGGGCGCTGTCATGGATGGTCGGGTGCCGGAGCCAGATACAGATCCGGTTGATCTTGGGCGAGGCGAACCAGACACCTCGGATTCGTCTGTCCCCTTAGGGAACCCCTATCTTCCTCGTCGACCAAACCCGACATGTCGTCTGCCAGAGCCACCGCCCATAGGGCGTTATGTGATGGAGCGAGCTTACCCTCGCCTCCAGTTTGAGAGGCCGATCTGGTTAGGCGTGGCGCCCGGTGATCCCTCGACGATCTTCGTCGCTGAGCAGGCTGGTCGAATCTACGCTTTCGATGACTCTAGCGACGTAAGAACAGCCGAAGTTTTCTTGGAGTTGCGGGCGAGCCGTGCTGGAAACGAAGAGGGGTTATTGGGGGTCGTTTTTCATCCAGACTATGAGATGAATGGCCGGTTCTTTGTGTACTATTCAGCTCAGACGCAACAGTGCGCTGGAGCAGGAAACCGATGCTCTATCATCAGCGAGTTTCGTCGAGGCGAGCCCCGGCGGG
>CALELH010000021.1 GCA_937902595.1 uncultured Myxococcales bacterium | reverse complement strand
ACGGACGTCTTGGTTCATGTACCTGATCCCCAGCGCGTGATCCGGGTGCTTGCGCGAGTCGTTAAGCCTGGTGGCCAGATCTATTACTCCGCCATCAATCGGACGCTGTTTGCGTCGCTGGTCATGGTGACGCTGGGTGAGGATTTGCTCGGCTTGATCCCTCGTGGGACGCATGACCCAAATAAGTTTCTAAAACCAAACCAGCTCACGAGCTGGTTTGAAGACGCCGGTGTCCGGCCTCGCCACAGCACAGGCATTGGACCTGTCGGTTGGTCATCAGGGCTAGTGTTCTCTGATTACCCAACAAAAACAGTGATGTACCAGGGGGTCGCTGTCTGCGAGCAGAGCCCCTCTAAAGTGTTACCTCACTAAAGAAACTCCCTGTCTCAGCAAATAAAATGAATCAGCGGGATGATCTTTCTTTGTTTTTTGAGTATGTTTTGACATGATATTGCGCAGTTTTTGAATAAGTGCGTTTGGCCCAGAGTTTGGGCCGCAGGAGAATGTATGATGGGTGATGTAAAAAAGAGCGGAACGAACGCAGAGGCGACGATGAGTATCGGTGCCTTGTCGCGCGCGACGGACATCCCCGTGAACACCATTCGGACATGGGAGCGTCGCTACGGATATCCAGAGGCCCATCGGACCGAGTCTGGTCATCGCCTCTATCGTCCTGACCTTGTGTCCGATCTCCGACTGGTAGCGCGAGCGCTGAGCAGCGGCTTCCGTCCGCGTCAGGTGCTGGGTCGCTCGGTGGACGATCTTCGAAGCATGGTCGGCCAATCCATCAGAAAAACAGCGACGAGCTCTACGGATGGTGTCGACACCCAGGCCTGGATGGACGCGGTGTCTAGTTTTGATGCTCAAGCGCTGACGACAGGTTTTCGATCAGTCGTCGCTCAGCATGGACTTATGAGTTTCTGCTCCGAATACGCGCCGACGTTTCTTACCAAGGTGGGCCTCGCCTGGCAGGAAGGCCAAATCGAGATCCATCATGAACACTTTGGCAGTGAGGTTCTTCGGGATTTCCTGGTATCCCAATGGAGACCTCTGTCCCTCCAATCCGATGGGCCAGTCATCGTCTGCGGAACACTGCCTGCTGAACGGCATCAGATGGGTTTACACCTGGCGGCCTGTGTCTTTGCGGCGCTCGGTAATAAAGTTATTTTTCTGGGGGCGGACACTCCATTGGAGAGCCTAACGGCGACCGTCGTTGACTCCGATGCCTCGATACTCGTGATCTCTTCATCTGTGTTTGCTCCACCAGAAGAGACTCTCAAGCGTCTTAAATCACTACGACTTGCCATCAGCAGTACTGTAGAGATTTGGGTCGGTGGCGGAGGCGCGAGTAGCACCATCAACGGCGTCACGTTCATCGACACGATTCGAGACCTAGCGGCCCTCGTCGCTAATCGCTCATAGCGCATCACTCAATAAGAACTGAACAATTTTTGGCGATATTTCGCATTTTGAACAATTAAACTTGATCTATAACCTACCGGCCGATAGAAAAAGGTGTACAAAACCTGTTCGTTTGCCGCAGGCATTGCGGGGACGGGGATTGTACGAAACTGAATTCGTGCCCAAGGAGTATGAAATGCCCCTTATTCACAGTGTCCGGACAAGTCTGGCACCTCATCATTATGAACAGGGTGAGCTCTCTGAAGCTCTCCTCGCGGATTGGAGTGAGCGCTACTTTAATCCCCAGAGAATTCTGGATTTCCAGAGAAACGTACTCGTCGGCGGACGGTGCCTCGCGGTGCCCCTGGATCGCTACAGTGAGCTCAAGGGATTGGGCGACTTCAATGACGCTTGGCTCGAGGCTGCGGTGCCTATGGCGACCGAAGCTGTTGGTCAGTTGATCGCTGACTCAGGACTTGATGCCTCTGAGATCGACGCGCTGGTGAGCACAACCGTGACCGGGCTGGCGGTGCCGAGCTTGGATGCACGAGTGATGAACAGGCTACCCTTTCGACGCGATACGAAGAGAACACCCCTGTTTGGTCTTGGGTGTCTCGCTGGTGTGGCAGGGATCAACCGTGTGGGCGATTACCTGAAGGGTCATCCTACTCATGCCGCGATACTCGTCTCTGTTGAGCTCTGTTCGTTGACGCTTCAGAAGCAAGATCTCTCCGTCGCGAACATCATCGCTTCGGGGCTCTTTGGAGACGGATGCGCCGCGGTGCTTATGGTGGGTGATGAACACCCCCTCGCCCAGGAGGCGCCACTGCGCTGGTCAAATCCACGCTCGGCGTTTTTCGGAGACACTGAGCGGATGATGGGTTGGGACGTGGTCGACTCCGGCTTCAAGGTCGTCTTGTCTCCAGAGGTTCCCGATGTCGTCGCCAATGAGCTGCCCGGTGAGGTCGAGTCCTTGATGACTGAGGCGGGTGTTGAGTCCGAGCGGCCAGACTTCTTGGTGGCACACCCTGGTGGGCCCAAGGTTATGCGCGCCATGGAGACAGCTCTGGAGCTCGATGAAGACGCTCTACAGCTCAGCTGGAAGAGCTTGAAGGAGTACGGGAACATGAGCTCATCCTCGGTCCTGTTCGTCCTTAAGGATACGCTCGAAGATCTGCCCCCCGCCGGTTCGGTTGGGATGATGGCGGCGATGGGCCCAGCGTTCTGTGCTGAACTCAATGTCTTGGAGGCGATGCACTGATGGATCCCTTATACGCTTATATTCTACTCGTCGCCCTGATCGCGTGTCAGCGCCTTTGGGAGATGAAGAAGTCAGCTCGAAACACCGAGGCGTTGCTCAATCGTGGCGCTGTCGAGATCGGCGCAGAGCACTATCCGGTGATGGCTATGCTCCATGGCAGTTGGCTCGTGGCTTGTCTCCTAGAGGCGACGAGTCAGACCAGCGCCCCGTCTGTCGGCATCGTTGTCGTGTGTCTTGGCCTGCTCGCAGCGGGCCAGTGTCTTCGACTGCTCGCTATGTCGACTTTGGGTCCTAGGTGGACCACTCGAATCATCGTCTTGCCCGAGGCTGACGTCGTCGACAGAGGGATCTTCCGATACCTGCGACACCCTAACTACCTTGGTGTCATTCTCGAGATCTTCGCTTTGCCGATGGTCTTTGGCGGGTGGATCACAGCGGTGGGTTTCACCATCGCGAATGGGCTGCTGCTTTGGCTTCGGATTAAGACCGAAGAGGCCGCCCTAAGTACTGAGTGCGACTACCAGGAGCGGCTCGGAAATCACAATCGCTTCATTCCGACGGGACCAAAATCATGAAGACGTACGAAGAGTGTGTAGAGGTTATCGCGCGGGTGCTCAGCGAGACCTGCGAAGTTGAGCTCGATGAGGTGACGCCCGCTTCGGATCTCCAGGCTGACCTTGGTTTGGACAGCGTAGGTCTGTTGAGTCTCGCCCTCGAACTCGAAAATGAGTTTGAGGTGTATCTGGGAGAAGATACAGAGAACCCGCCCACGACGGTTCATGAGATCGCGGTGCTTCTCGTCGCCCGTCTAGAGGAGCTTCGCCATGCAAGCTAATTCATTAGGAACAGCGCTGATTGAGGCGGCTGAAGTGAATGGGGTCGGAGTCAACTTTTGGACCGACCCAGGGAAGTCTAAGCACTTCTCTTATGCACAGCTCTTGGAGAATGCCTACGCGGTGGCGGCGGCGCTCGAGACTCGCGGTGTTAAGAAGGGGGACGCGGTGGCTATCGTGCTGTCGACGGGACCCGACTTTTACGCTGCTTTCTTTGGAGTGTCACTCATCGGCGGCGTGCCGACCGCGCTCTATCCTCCGGCTCGCTTGGGTCGAGTGGATGAGTGGAAGAATCGGACGGCCCAGATGCTCACGGCCGTCGACGCGGTCATGGTACTGACCGAGCGACGTCTCGTGCCGCTCTTGGGCACACCGGTTAGAAACGCTCAACCTCGATTTGGGTGTACAACGACTCAGAGCCTGCAGCAGGAAGGTGCGGGGCGGAAGCCTGCGCAGTGCCAGTCAGCAGAGTTGGCTGCGATTCAGTTCAGCTCGGGAAGCACGGGTGATCCTAAACCGGTCGCGCTCAGCCATGACAATATGCTGAGTAACGCGCGAACCATCTTGGATTCACTGCCGCTTCCTGCAGAGGAGCGAAGCGGCGTGAGTT
>CALELH010000020.1 GCA_937902595.1 uncultured Myxococcales bacterium | reverse complement strand
TCTTTGGGTGTGAAGAGGGGGAAGACCGGATCATGAAGAGCCGAGTCTGGCGACTCAACCGGACCCAATACGAAGGCCGTCTTAATCGCCTGATTCGGGGAGACTTCCGGAGGGAACTCACCGTGAGTAACCCCTTCGACGGGATCCACTCTGGTCAACAATTTAGTGAACCTGCAGACGCTTTCGGGATGGACGCGCCAACCTTCGACTTGCTCATGCAGACCGCTGAGAGCGCCGCCGACTACCTCACCAACTTCAATCGTCTCTGGCTGCTACCGCGCTGCGTCCAAGAGCACCTACCTGAAGAGCTGGAGGCCTGCTGGACGGAGACGATCCGCACAGTCGCTCGCTCCGTTTGGGAACGCCCGCCCACCGAGATCGAGATCGGCCGCTACCTGGAGGCTGCCCGAGGGTTAAACGGAGAAATGGCGAGGCTCGACACCTTCAAATTCTTGGTGCGCGCCATCCTCATATCACCGCACGCGTACTTTCGTATGGAGCTAGGCCGCCAAGAGGCGGATGAGAGAGGTCGACGCCGTCTCACAGGTTACGAGGTCGCTACGGCGATCGCCCACAGCATCAAAGATGGACCGCCGGATGATCTGCTCGCCAGCGTGGCTGATGAGGGCCGGCTCGAGACTCGAGATGACATCGAGCGAGAGGTGCGCCGTCTCTTGGGTCAACGAGATGAGCGACCGGCGGTCGCTCGATTCTTCCGGGAGTTTTTCGGTCATGGTCGCGCTCGGAGCGTATTCAAGGATCCCGTTGAGTTCCCGCGGCTGAATGTCAGCAGCCAGGTTCGATCCGTCGACTACACCATCGACCATCTCGTCTCCATCCGAGGCGACACCGTGGGGCGCCTACTCACATCGAATATCATCGTCCCTGATGTACCGCTCTCCTGTCCTTCCTGCGCCGACAATGAGGGTCTCGGTAGCCCCGGAGCACCTCGCCAGCAGGATCCGGAGATGCGGGCAGGTGTCCTCACCCATCGCGGCTGGCTCATCGCCAACTCTCGTAACGATGAGACCGATCCCGTCGCCCGTGGAAAGTTCATCCGAGAGCGACTCCTTTGCACGCCGGTCCCCGACGTTCCCATAGGGGTGATCCCACAGCTCCCCGACCCCATGGAAGGTCAGACGATGAGGGATCGCCTCGCCGCTCACAACACGCCCGACTGCCAAGGTTGCCACGATCAGATGGATCCTCTCGGACTCAGCTTCGAGATGTATGACCACGTCGGCCTATTCCAAATTGGACCCGACAGCGAAATTGACACCACCGCTGAGCTCGTCGGTGCAGGCGCGGCCGACGGCCCCGTAGACAACGCCGTTCAGCTCGCGCACCGGCTGGCGTCGTCGACGGTTGTCCGCAGATGCTTCACCAGAACGGCCTTTAGATATTGGTTAGGACGCAGCGAGCAAGTGGGCGACGCCTGTACTCTCAGCAGGCTTCAGCGCGCGGTCGACGAGGCGGACGGTAACTTCGATAATCTGCTCATCGCGCTGTTCACATCCGACGCTTTCCTCTATCGACAGCCACCGCGAGAGGAGGCGCGATGAGTCTTACTCGACGACGATTCATGCAGGGACTGACCGGCGGCCTAAGCTCGGTTCTGCTCGCGCCATTGGTCGAGGGCGCAATCGCCGAGGCCTGCGATGACGTGGTCCCTCCGCGGAGGGTGCTCTTCATCATCGAAGGCTGCGGTATGAACTATGAGCGGTTTACCCCAATAGGCGTCCCCGCCGCAGGCGACGGTGAGAGGGTCGACGCCCAAGAGTTCGCGCTGAGCCCCATGATGCAGTCTCTGGAGCGGCATCGAGACCGTCTCTTGCTCATCGATGGCCTGTCCAACGATCAAGGTCTGGCGGGAAGTGGCCATTCAACGGGCTACGCCGCGCTGTCCTGCGTGCCTAATTACCCGCCAAGCGAGGTGGGCAACCCAGGCGCAGAGACCCTAGACCAGTACCTCGCACGGACGATGGGATCCTGCGCGATCTACCCTCATCTCACGGTGGGGGTCGGGAAGACGACGGCATCTCGTATCGCGAACATCACGGCCAACTCCAACGCTCGGCCCGTCCCATTCTTCTGTCGACCGCGAGACGCGTACGGTCACATCTTTGGCCCCGCCTTCGCAGACCAGGGCGCAGACGCCGGATCACGCGCCGCGCTCTTCGACCTGCTCCGGGGGGACATCGCGACCATCAAGGCGCGTCTCGCTGGTTCAGAGCGGGTAAAGATCGATGAGATCCTAGCTCAGGTCGAGGAGATTGAGCGCCGTGAGGCGCTGACGCGAGCTCGCGGAGAGTTTCTTCGAAGCTGCAGTCCCAATCCAGAGATGTTCAGCGACTTCAGCCTCGAGGATCGACTCGATGGCCACTTCGCCGTCGTGGCCTCGGCGCTCATCTGTGGCCTGACTCGTGTCGCGACGATCTCCTCCTCCTGCGGGTACAACTTCTTCGATGTACCGTTTACCCGCCTCGGTCTCGAGAGCACTAAACATCAGATGGGACATGGGTATCACGGTAGCCTGGATGCCCTGGACGCGATCCATGACTTCCACGCTGACCACATCGCTCGGCTCTGCGATCAACTCAGCATGATCCCAGAGGGCGATGGGAGCATGCTCGATCATACACTGATCATCTGGACCAACGAGAACGGTGAGCAACACCACGCCAACTATCAACGCTGGCCCGTCGCCATGATCGGTGGTCGATCGCTGGGGCTGACCACAGGACGTTACTTGCGCTTTCCTCTTAAGGGACGCCCCGGCGCTCGGAGCCTCGCGGATCTTTGGAGCACAGTTTGTCATCTGATGAACGCGCCAAGAGATGACTTTGGAGCCGGTGGTCGAGAGGAGATCTCCGGCCCGATCAACGCCCTCGCCGACGCCTGAAGAGACCAAGCAGCGCGCAGAGAACAGAAAGTTCAATGACGGCGTCACCTACGGCCACGCACCCACCACCTTGAGTGGGAGCGGGTGTCTCAGGCTGGTCCTGCGCCATCGCGTCCGGCGCCCCCTCCAGGTCCGATGAATCAGAGTCGTAACCAGAGTCTGGAGCGCGCTCCGCATCAACCTCTGCATCAACGCCGCCATCGTCCGACGGGACACTCGTATCCAAAGCAGGGAGAGCGACGTCGGACGCGCTGTCGGGGCTCGGTACCAAGGCATCAACCACGCCGACATCAGGGACCCCCATGTCGAGCGGTACAGCTTGGTCAGGCTCAGGAAATGGAACACACCGAGAGACGTCGAGTTCGCATTGATCATCACAGGTGATCTCGCCGTCCATGAACCCCTCTGAGATGCAGGTGTTTACCCCGAGGGCATCGCCATCACAGGTCTCCCCCTCGTGCACAACGCCGTCTCCACAGCGGTCTGGATCCCGTGCATCTGCTGGATTCGTCATCGGGCCATCTGGGGTGCGCTCTCCCACTCGCCAGACACAATCGGGGTCTGCCAGCTCTTCCCCATTCGTGAGGCCGTCTCCGTCAGAGTCGAGTCGGCAGATCCCCATCCCTGGGTCATCATTGGCCCAAACACCTCGATTGAGGCCGAAATCGATCCCAAAGCCTGTCCTCAGATTGCGATTCACTGCGCTCAGATGACATGTGTCACAGGAGTACCTAGTCGGAACGCGGTTAACGTACTGCGGCCTGGCTTCAGCGAGCTGATACGCACTGAATAGAGGTCCAAACACGACGGTTAAACAGACACCGACTAAGCAACGAATGAGAACTCCAAGAGGCAACATATCCATCCTTATAGGCACTACGTTTACGATCATAGATCAAAACCGTTGAAGAGATCATTGTGCTTGATGGCAACGCGAGCCATGATGTGGCCCTGCTTTGTACAGGAGTGAACCATGAAGAACGTGGTGATTGCTTTGTTCGCGCTCGGTCTGATGAGCGCGTGTGGTGGAGATAACAATCAGCCTGCTGTTGGTGGCGGCACTGGC
>CALELH010000019.1 GCA_937902595.1 uncultured Myxococcales bacterium | reverse complement strand
TGGTTCGGCACGCCCCGACTGGCCCTTCAATTCCGGCTGCCCCGAGTCCGCTTGGGCCTGGGTAGATCATCAAACCAAAGTTCGCGGCGCCTCCAAGATCCTCCAGCACCGAGTCGACGGAGACTCTTGCGATATCCCACTTTGTTTGACCGTCGATCTCACCAAGCATAGAGCGAGATCGATCGACGATAAGCAGCACATCGGAGAAGCGACAAGCATCCTGAGCGCTCACCATGGACGTGGAGAGACACGAAGCAAACATAACTAAAGCGAGAATTGGACGCATAAGACCTCCCGTAAACCTACCTTGGATCTGCCATGACCATCATAGAGACCGCAAGTTTCGTCGCGACGATTCCAAAAAGAGGTCGGATTAAACGGACACGTTTTTCGGGAGAGAGAGGTCGCCGATGAGGGCGGTTTGGAGAGCAGACGGAGGCCAGATTTCTCAGCGAGCTTGAGCCCACTCCCCTCTGGTCCCGTCTTGTAGCGAAGAGCGGGGCGAGACTAATTAATCATCGCTTGTGAGAGTCTTAGTCTCCTTAGCGATGTCGCCCTTCCACATATTGTCGCGGTTCGCCCGCCCGGCGCCGCTACGCTTCGCTGCGCGCTGACGCTCAACCAAGTCAGCATGGGAGCTGAAATACGGGAGGGACTTGCCGACGAACTCTTCCACGGTTGTGAAACCATGGCGGTCCATAAAGGCCGAGAGCCCTTCACAGAGCTCTTCGATCATCTCATAGCCCCTGAGCATCGCTCCTGTGCACACCTGAACGGTGCTCGAGCCAAGCAGGATAAACTCCGCCGCGTCATTCGCGGTCTCAACGCCACCCATACCGGAGATAGAGACCCCTGGCAGCTTCCGCCCGAGCTCCATGACATGACGAAGGGCGATGGGTCGGACCGCCTGGCCTGAATAACCGCCTGGGACGGTGTACCCCTCGACGGTTGGGAGCGGTCTGAGAGTCTTTAGATTAACGCCGAGTACACTCAAGATTGTATTGATCGCAGCGATCCCATCAGCGCCACCACGAATCGCCGCTGACGCGGGAACGGTGATGTCGTTGACGTTTGGTGTCATCTTAGCCCAAACAGGGATCTTACTGACGGACGTAGCCCAGCTGGTGACCTCTTCGACGATGTCAGGGTTCTCACCCATCGCCATCCCCATCCGTCGCTCGGGTAAGCCGTGCGGACAAGAGAAGTTCAATTCAAAGGCGTCGACGCCTGTCTCCTGAGTGCGCTCAACGATCTCACACCAGGCATCCTTATTGTACTCCTCCATGACCGAGGCGATGAGGACCTTGTCAGGATGCTTGGCTTTACAATCGGCCAAGTCATCCAACCAAGCCTCAAACGGCCGATCGGAGATCAACTCGATATTCTCAAAGCCAATTACGGTCTTGTCAGTGCGATTCTTAAGGCGCGCGTACCGCGGCACAGTGTTATGCACCTTGCTATTGTCGAGGCTCATCGTCTTACAAACGATGCCTCCCCACCCGAGTCCAAAGGAACGGTTA
>CALELH010000018.1 GCA_937902595.1 uncultured Myxococcales bacterium | reverse complement strand
GCCGCGCGTCCGACGCCTCACACCCTACGAGCATGAGGATGGCTAGAATGATTGAGCCTTTGATCATTACTCTGGTCGCTCCTGCCCGATCGGTTTGAGGGGGATCTTGAGCCCGGCTACATCCATACTCAGCCCAAATTCGGTTGGAGAGAGACGGATAAACTGTGTGTGGCCTAGCCGGTCTTGCGACCAAAAAACGACGGTCCCGGACTTCTCAACCCGGCGCAGTTTGCACGGGATTGGGGATTCATCTCCACGCACGGCCCGAGCGCAGCCGTCTGGCCTAAAGATGTATTCCGTCGTGGCGGCCATCGGCCCGGCCAATCGCTCAGCGATCTCTCGACGCTCGGGAGCCATGGATTCTAGCAGTGTGCTTTGGGAGAGCTGCTGAAGGTCAATGGTGTACCGACCATAGATAGATGCCCCTGGATCCGACTGACACCCGGCGCAGAACAGCACAAGAAATACGGCATAGACCAGATATATAGCGCGCAGTCGTTGAGTTGACTGCGTGATTTGGATAGAAGGGACAGCCATACGGGTTCCATTCTCGACAGAGGGTGATCCTTAATCGGCATAGCAACTCGAATCGCCTGCGTGGTCAAGCGCGCTGTCGCAGGTCGATCGGACAGCAGTGAAGCGAGGCGACCATGAGCTGGACTCAGAGGCAGATTCGACAGACGTTTCTCGATTATTTCGCGAAGCATGCGGCCCTGCCGCACCGTGAGGTACCCTCATCGCCGATTATCCCGCGCGATGACCCGACTTTACTTTTTACCAATGCCGGTATGAATCAGTTCAAGGCGCTGCTGCTCGGCGAGGAAAAGCAGGACTATACGCGTGCATGCTCCGTACAGAAGTGTATGCGCGTCGGCGGTAAGCACAACGATTTGGACGCCGTTGGAAAGGACGCCCGCCATCTGACCTGGTTCGAGATGCTCGGAAACTGGTCATTTGGGGACTACTACAAGCAGCGAGCCATCGAGATGGCCTGGGACCTCACCGTCAATGGGTACGGTCTCGATATCGAGCGCATCCACGTATCAGTCTACAAAGATGACGATGAGAGCTACGACATCTGGCGTGACGTCATCGGTGTACCCGAGGCGAGGATTCATCGGTTCGGTGATGTTGAAAATGGAGACGAGGAGAACTTCTGGTCCATGGGACCGACGGGGCCTTGTGGTCCCTGCACGGAGCTCTTCTACGACATGGGTGAGGAGCACTTCAACGGCCCTGAAGATTATATGGGTGGTGAAGGTGACCGTTTCATGGAGTTCTGGAATAACGTCTTCATGCAATCAAATCGCGCAGCGGATGGGACGATCACTCCCTTAGCTATGCAGTCTGTAGACACCGGGATGGGTCTCGAGCGCATCACGATGATTCTCCAGGGCAAGGTCACGGTGTACGACACTGATCTGTTCCAACCGATCATCAAACGAATCGCGGAGCTGTCTGGAGCCGACCCATCGGATCCAGAGCGACGTATCGATATGCAGGTTGTCGCTGACCATCTGCGGTCACTTACCTTCGTCATCAGTGAAGGTGGGCAATTCTCCAATGAGGGTCGTGGCTACGTTCTTCGTCGAATCCTGCGTCGTGCCGTGCGGCATGGCCGGCGTCTCGGCTTTCAGGGGCCGTTCTTGGCGAGCTTGGTCCCGATGATCGCTGAGGTCTTCGAGGGCGTCTATGAGTTGCCAGAGCACATTTTGGCGAACACTGCCGCGGCCTTGACCGATGAAGAGCAGCGTTTCTTCCGAACCATCGACCGCGGTTTGGCGCGGATTCACTCAGTGATGTCTTCCAAGGCGGAGGCTGATCGTTTGATCAGCGGCAAAGAAGCCTTTGAGCTTTATGACACCTTTGGCTTTCCTGTGGGTCTGACTGCCATCGAGGCGGCTGAGAATGGTTTTGAGGTGGACACCGAGGGCTTTGAAACTGAGATGAAGTTTCAGAGGGAGCGTTCTCGTCAGGCCGGTAACTTTTACGAGGATGAGGGCTCCGAGTGGATCTCTTATCAAACGAGCGGGGGACAGCTCTTCGCGGGGTACGGTTTGAGCATGCGGGAGACGAAGGTCATCCGTTGGCGGCTGACCGGAGACCGCGCTGAGTTTATCTTGGAGAAGACTCCCTTTTATGCCGAGAGCGGCGGTGAGGTTGGGGACCACGGTTGGATTGAGGGGGCGGGCTTCTCCGTTGCCGTCGACGATGTACAGAAGGTCAATGGGATCATTCACCATTTCGGCCGCCTAACGGAGGGCGAGATCACGCTGACCCCTGACACCTATATTACCGCTACCGTTGACGTGAGCCGAAGGGACCAAAAGACAATTCACCACACGGCGACACACCTCATGCATTCCGCTCTCAAAGAGGTGGTGGGGGCGCACGTCGAGCAAAAAGGCTCGGTGGTTGAGCCCTGCCGCTTACGTTTCGACTACAGTCATGGCAAGCCCCTGACCGCTGAGCAGATCGACTCCATCGAGCTGTGGGTCAATCAAGAGATCCGTTCGAACCACGAGGTGTGCACCACCGAGGGCGTCGCGTTGGAGGACGCTAAGCGCGATGGAGTCGTCGCGCTGTTTGGTGAGAAATATGGAGACACGGTGCGTACCGTTAAGGCGGGGCCAAGCTCATTTGAGCTTTGCGGAGGTAATCACGTTGAGAGAACGGGCGATATCGGCGGGTTCAGGATTACGTCGGAGTCTGGG
>CALELH010000017.1 GCA_937902595.1 uncultured Myxococcales bacterium | reverse complement strand
CGGCGATGAGCGCGGCGACCACCGTGCGCGCTCGGATCGTGTCCCCGAGGAAGATCGCGGCTAGAGGCAGCACAAAGATGGGCGATGTTGAGGACAAGGTGGCCGCGATGCCCGCAGGGGCGAAGCGGAGCCCTGTGACCTGGAGCCAGATACCCAGGTATGTCCCAAGGATCGTCGCGATAATCACCGTCTTGAGCACACTCCAGCTCTTGGCCGGCGCGAGTTCCTCGGAGATCTTGAAGCGAAATGAGAGATAGATGATGAGGGTCAAAGCCCCAAAGGCCGTGCGAACGATGCTCATCTCTAGTGGATCATGGGCGCCACCCAGCTTCGTCGCGATGTTTCCCGTCGCCTGACAGATGGCCGAACCGATGGCGAATAGATAGCCCACCATAGACACACTCGCGACGTCTTCTCCGCTGCGATCCCCAATCACCATGGCGACGCCAACGATGGTTACGACGATGCCGACGGCCATCATCACGGTCACGGGTTCGTCAAGGACGGGCCACGCGATCAGCGCGGTGATAGGTGGCGCCAAGGTCATAAAGAGTAGCGAGCGTCGAGGTCCGATTCGGCTCAGCGCCTCAAAGAGGAGAGTGTCACCGATGGTGAGGCCGATGATCCCGCTCAACGCGAGCCACGCGGTCTCACTGTTGGACATGCTTGTGGGCCAGAGACGGCCGTTTAGCACCAAGAGGGTGACGAGCATCATCGCGCAGGCGATCCCTGTCTTCAGCACGTTGAGCGCAGGGGCAGAGAATGACGTCCTAAGACGAGTAAACAGGATACTCGCGATCGCCCACAGGGCAGACGCGGAGAGAGCGGCGACGTGACCAAGCATGTTGGGTCCCTACCACAGAGCGTCGGAGGAAGGCGACACCTGTCCCCATATCTACTCTAAGTGCCTCTTGAATCCACAAAGCCTACCGACCGGATGGTTTTTCCTTGCTTTCTGCTGCCCTGGCTGTATTTAGCCTGTTGATCTCTTGGGAGGGTGCTCGGGCTGATGTTTCGACTTACTGTTCTTCTTGTTTCCTTATTCGCGGCCGGGGCAATCCAAGCCCTGACTCCTGGGTTCGCGTTCGCGTCTCCCAAGCGAGTTGCGGTCTTGCCGATAGAGAATCCCGCGCAATTATCCGTCGAAGAGGTTGGGTTTCTGACCGACTTGATCCGAGGCGAAGCGATGAGAGGCCTCCCGACGGATGACTTCATCGTGATGACCCAGGAGAACCTGACGGCCATGCTGCCCCCAGGGAGCACTCTGGCCGACTGCATCGGTGAGTGTGCCATTGAGACCGGGAAGAACCTGAAGGCCCACTATATCGTCACGGGTCGCGTGATTCGCTTCGGGGCCTCCATGCGCTTGTCGATTCGGGCGCATGTAACAGCGACCAAGGCCATGCTCGCTCAGCGGGAAGCCAAGGGTCAAAAGGTCGAAGACTTTGAAGCCGCCATTAAGCGGGAGGGACCTCAGGTCATCAGTCAGATCCTAAGGCACGCCAGCGGTGCAACGGCGCCTGTCTTGGGGGCAGCCCCCGTGGAGACGTCGAAGCCTGATGTGACACCGGCGAAGGCGTTGGACGAGGCTAAAGAGGCGGCGAAGCCCGAGAAGGTTGAGGAGGCGCCGACGCAAATTGAGCCGCCCCCGATCGTGGCTCCACCTGCTCCCAAGGAAGATGTAGCGACGTCAGGACTGACGGGCTTCGCGAGAGTCCGGATGCGCGCGCGCACTCAAGGCGGCTTTACGGTCGATGATTTGGGCACCGAACAGGGAAGCGATAAGTGGCTGGCAGCGAGTCTGAGATTGGGGGCGTCATATAAGGCCTCAAAGGCGTTGAGCTTCACGATCGAAGGTGCGCTCCAGGCCGACCGTATCGGCGATGATGGCGCGCCATTTGGTTTGGCGGTCGGAGAGGACACCCTCCGGGTGAGGAGAGACAGCGGTGGGCCTGAGCTGCGCTATCTCCCAAGGCAGCTTTACTTCACGGCCCTCACCCCAGTCGGTCTCTTCAAGTGTGGTCACCAGGCTGCCCACTGGGGGATGGGGATACTGGTCAATGACGGCGCTCATGAGCGCCCCTTCGGTGACGCCTGGTCGGCCAGCCTGGTTGAGCGATGCCTCGTCGGCGTGAAGGTTGGCGAGTCGGTCACGCTCTTCGTCGGCGGTGATTATGTCTATCGCGACGAGAACGCGGACCATAACGAGGGAGACCGCGCCTTCGGGTGGTCCATTGGAGCGCGATACGCGAAGGGTGACGCAGGTAAGGGTGAGGACTCCGTGCAGGTGTCCTTGCTCGCAGCTCAGAGATTTCAGACCGATCGTCTCGACCCGCGTCATCCGGCTGGTCAGGAGACCGAGGTCACGGTGAACACGACTGATCTTCACCTACGGTGGAGACGACCTCTCTCAGGTGGCGCTGAGCTGAACCTAGAAGGGGAGGCGGCCATCATCTTCGGTCACACAACCCGTCCCTATCTTGAGGAGACCTTTGAAGACGGAGCTGATGTCTTAGCCATGGGCGGCTTGGGTCGTCTCTCCTATCGCTGGGGCGGACTCGAGGCCCTGATGGAGATTGGGTATGCGTCTGGCGACAATGATCCGCAAGACGAGGTGTCGCGCCAGTTCACGTTCCACTCTGGTTATAGCGTAGGCCTTGTGCTCTTTGAGCAGGTGCTTCCGCTGGTGAGCGCGCGCGCCGCGGACCGATTGATGGATCCCGCCTTAGTCGCGGTGCCGCCGTCGGGCACTCGATTCACCGTCGCCCAGGGGGGCGTCCGCAACGCGCTGTATTTGAACCCGGTCGTCCGTTGGCGGCCGGTCGATGCCTTCGAAATGGTCGGGGGCTATCTCCTTGCCCAGTCTGCGGCTGACGTCGTCGACGTCTATCAATCAGCGACCCGCGGAGGTTTCAACACGACCGTGGGCGGTCAGCAGCCTGGGTCCAGGGCCTTAGGGCAGGAGGCAAACCTCAAGGTATTAGCCCACGTCTCTTTGAATCGCCTGCAGGCTCGAATCGGTCTTGAAGGTGGCTATTTCCTACCAGGTGACGCCTTCAAGGGCGTCATCGAAGACCCTGTCTCTACTGGTCGAGTCACCCTCGACCTGGATTGGTGAGGAGGTACTTATGCGAAACGCGATCATCTTGCTCCTTGGGACATGTCTACTCATCGCCTGTGGCGAAGACTCTGGTCCATCAGGCCAAAGAAGTTTTGGGTTGGCCAAGACCGTCAAATCCGGTGGTCCGGTAGTCATCTACGATGTCCTCGCCAAGCCGCTCCCTGAGATCCCTCTGCCCAATGACCAGGCCACGCGCCTAGATCCGTCATCGGTCACCGGGCGTCGTCTGAACGTCAGCATCGGTGCGTCCACGGATCACGAGCGCGTCGTGCGTGGCAAGTTTAATCAGCTGACAGGCTTCGGGACATACGCTCCGATCATGGTGTCCTTTGATGCGCCGCTAGATCTAGCAGAGATCGTTGAGCGACATAGCGATGACGACTTCACCGATGACGTCGCCTATCTCTTTAACGTTAGTCCGCATTGCCAGCGATACGAAGAAGAGGTGGCGCTGGACATGGGGCGAGGTCGATTTCCCGTCACCTTGTTCAAGCGGGACGAGATGACCTATGACCCTGACGCTCTCGATGGATATCGCATCGAGCGTGGTAATGCGCTGTTTGGTCACGACCCATCGGGTACGGCCAATAACATGCTCTTTCCGGAGCGGAACGAACCAGATCTCGACGGGGACGGCGTCTTGGATCCCATTGAAGACCTGGATCAGGATGGGGTTCGTGACGTCGCCAACTTCTTAGACCCGGCGGTCTGCGACCGGTACTTGCCGGCAGAGTGCGCCTCTGGCGCTAACGGCAGTCTGGACTTCCAATCGTGTCTCGTTCAATACGATCGGTGCGTCGCAGACAATCTCCTCACTTGGTACGAGCGAGAGACCAACACGCTCATTTTACGCCCAGTTTGGCCTCTGGAGCAGCGCTGCCAATACGCCGTCGTCTTGACGAAGCGGTTGCGCGGGGAGAGCGGGAAGCCCATCGAGTCACCCTTCACAGGGGTCAATCCACGGCCACAGACCAAGGCGTTGGGCGCCGTGCCGAAGTTGTTGAATCGATATGGATTGAACACCGAGGACGTCGCCTTCGCTTGGACCTTTACGACCGGTGACATGACCGGGGAGCTGGAGGCTGTTCGCGCTGGACTCTACGAGCATGGCCCCTTCGCCCAGTTAGGCCGAGATTTTCCGGTGACAGCCTTGAAGACCTGGACCGTCGGAGAGCTGGAGGAGAGCGACAATGAATCGCCGATGCTCAACGGCTCTTGTGGAGGCGGCGCCATCGCCTTGTATTGGAACATTGGACTCGGAGAGTGGGAGGCAAACCTGTGTGCCCTGGAGGCCGACCTTTCGAGCGTTGGCGGCATCTTCGGAGGTACATTCAAGGCGCCGTATCTCCTACAGGATAAGGACGGAATCGGTACGCCGAATTATCCGGCGGACAATGACGAGAGCTGGTCTCTAGACGCGGCCAGTGGACAGATCGTCTATGGACCTGCAGACGTCTCTTTCTGGTGCAGTGTCCCTCGTGAGGCCTCCGATTGTCCCCCCGGAAACCCGGATAGCCGGCCTTTCTGTAAACCGTTCCCGACGATGATGTATGCCCATGGTTACGGAAGTAACCGCGCTGAAATGATCAGCCATATGGGGCGTCACGCCGCCATGGGTCAGGCGGTCTGTGCCCTTGATGGACCCGGTCATGGTGGAAACTGGATGAAGGTTGAGCCGAGCACCGTTGAGTCTTTTGAGACGGGCCGGGGTTTCTTTGAGCAGTACGGCGCGACCGCGTTGATGGAGCTCTTGGTTCGAGGGCGAGATCGCGACCTGAACAACGACGGTATGCCTGACCCTGGTGGAGATATGTGGACGGCTGACCTGTTTCACACGCGAGACATGGTCCGCCAGACCATCGTTGAGTACATGCAGTTTGTCCGTATTCTGAGGTCATTCGGCCAGGACGGGGCGCTCTCTGGTGACTTCTCAGGTGATGGAAAGATGGACATCGGTGGGCAGCACACCACCTTGGGGTTGTGGGGCATCTCCTTGGGAGGGGTTGTCTCTGGTGTCATGGCGGGCGCAGAGCCTGGACTTGACGCAGTCTCTCCGAACGCAGGCGGCGCAGGTCTCTCTGATATCGCGGTGCGCTCCACTCAGGCTGGGGTCCCTCAAGCGGTCGTGTTGCCGATGATCAGCCCATTGATCGCCGGTTGCCTTCCGGTGGATGAGCACCAGCGGCCTGTAGACGCAGAGACTGTAGTAGAGAGTGATTGCCTGCGAACGGGTTCGGCCATGGTGCGCGGGGACACCTTGCGCTTCGCCTTCTTCGCGAACGACGTAGCGAACCTGGGTCGAGTGCCGATCGGTCAGGTAGAGGGCGTACGTCCTGGCGATCGTGTCGTTCTAGAGAATCTAGATAACGAGGAGCGCGACGTCGCATATGTGGATCCAAGAGGACGGGTGCGGGTCGCGGTTGCGGCGGACGCTCTCGACGCCATCGAGCGCCGGCCTGTACTCGGATTCACCGACGGTGACATCGAGCCGAAGCGAGCGGAGCAGCCGGAGAAATTGGGCGACCGTCTCAGCATCACCGTCTACGTTGGGGAGACCGATGAAGTCCGTGGACGGTTGATCTCTTGGGGTGCGGATACGACGTTTCAAGGAACTACATATCTCCAAGGAACACAGATCGTCGCGCTGCAAGATGGCTTCGGTTTTCAACGCAACACTCCGAGCTTTAGGCGGTTTCTCGCTTTGGCTCAATCAGGCATCAATCAAGCCGATCCTGCGGTGTGGGGCACACACACCTTCATGGAGCCGCTCGACTTCCCCTACGATCCCAATGGGCGCGTTCGGGGAGGAGATACTCACGTCCTGATGATGCCCACCGCAGGGGACCGCCAAGTGCCGGTCAACACCGGGATCGCCATGGGTCGGGTCTCTGGTCTCCTTGGTTCATGGAAGCGTGACCCCAGTTTACCCAGCGAATATGGGTGGCGAGAGCTGTTCGTGCCAGATCAGCGTTTTGGTAAGTCCATCGACCAGCATTTGATCGACACTTGGGTCGTCGAGGGAGACTCGCGACTTCAGCGATACGGGGACAACCCCATCAACCCTCAAGCGCTCTATGATGTGGATAACGTGAGCGATGGTGAGGCCCTCTTCTCCTGTGGAGATAGCGATTGGAGCGGGCGCAACGGAGAGAATCGGTGCCCTGATGCGGTGAAGGGGTCGGGACCTGAGTGCGCAGAAGACGCCGACTGTGTGGAGAGTGGCCAGCGATGCGCTTCGGGGCAGTGCGAATACTTCTTTCCCGTACCGGGTCCGACGGAGGATGGTTTACGCCTAAATCGTGTCCGCGATGATGGTACCCACGACGCCTTTCGAGTTCCGCTGCTGAGGCCCGCAGGACAGCATGGCATCTATAACAGCCAGGCGTTCCGCGAGTTCGACGCAGACGCATACATGGTCAACTTTACTCTTCGCTTTCTGGGGACGCGCGGTGAGCGCGTGGACCACGTCGCTGGATGTGACTGCAGCGCGTCTCAGGGACCGAACATCACCATCGGCGGCGTGCCGCAGAACCCTGCGCTTTTCCTACGCCGTGGCGCACCTGCTTGTCTTGAGTCAGATCTTAACGTCTGTAGCGCGAGCTGCGCTGAGGCTTGGGGGATCAAGACGCCTGGCGAGAGTCAGTGCACACGCGACTAGTCGTTATCGGCAGGGGTAGGCGCAGGCTCCGCTGGTGTCGGCGCGGGCTCAGCGGGGGTCGGCGCGGGCTCATCATTTCCATTCTCCCCCTCGGAGTCGGCGCTGTCAGTCTCGCTGGGATCGCTGGTCGGCACTTCAAAGGCCGCCGTGGGGATCTCCTCGCAGGTCGTGATCGCGTCATCCAGTGGCACCATGACAAAGTCGTGGCGCTCGTCACTCAGGCTTAACTTTCCGAGGGCGCGGTCCATGGCCGCTTTTACGTCGACGAAGGGTACGCTGTCCCCGTAGACCTCGACGTCGACGCGGACACCTGATCGCCCACGAATGTATCCGTTCTCCAGAAAAGCTCCGTCCAAATTCAGCTTCACTCGCAGGCCAACGTAGACCCGATAGCCCGAGATCTTGAGCGTCATAGCGGGTCGGCCATCTTCATCGATGTCCATCAAGCGTTCGTCACCATCGTCGGTGGGCATAGTGTCATTGACCGGATCCGACAGATCGACGCCTGCGACCATCGCGCCGAGGTCAGTACTCAGACGCGCGCCCGTCTCATCCCAGTCGAGGGTGGTGGTGAGATAAGCAGGCGCCGCTCGCTGAATCATGGTGTCATTCGCCTCGACCTCGCGTCCGTCGATATCTGGCAGCTGCACCGTACATGGGGCCACGGTGAGAACGACCTGGTCGTCCTCCATCTTGGTGGTGACGATGCCCGTGAACCGAGCGGTCCAGGCTGATGGCATGTCATCGTCTGGTCCATCGAGCACCGAGATCCATGAGTCGAGGCTAATGGCATAGCGGTTGCTGAGTGTTGGAGGCTCGAGAGGTGCGGATGGGTCATCATCCATCGTCTCTGAACCAGGCGCGCCCTGGGAAGGATCTACACCGTCCGAGCCGTCAGCCTTACCGCTGCCGTCTTTCGCGTTGGGTGCCCCGCCTTCGCCGTCGAACGCCATATCGGCGCAGGCAGGCATAAAGATCATGATGAGAGACATCGCGAAGATGGCGCGCAGGACAGTCTTAAT
>CALELH010000016.1 GCA_937902595.1 uncultured Myxococcales bacterium | reverse complement strand
CATCGATCACCGTCGGTCCATCACTCGCTGGTGGAGGTACGCGTCGGAACACGATGCGCTCGCCGGCCGCCTCGTTTACTAGGACGTCGCCGACGACAGGATGACTGTGGGTCGGAATCATGGGTTCAGGGATGAGCGCGTGGAGCAGAGCGCCGAGGAGCCAAAGCAGCCCGAGGCCGACTAGGACTCTGAGGCTGGTTCTCTGGGCAGAGTGACCTACCTCGTCCACGAGATCACCTGGGGATTTTTATCGAGCATATCGGCCGTTAACACGGTCATGGAGATCGCTGCGCTCGGTGTCATGAGAGGCCTCACTGAGCTGGCGGAGTACCGATGATCTGGGGCCGGATGAGAGTGTCGGCGGACATGTTGAGTGAGCACACCCACTGAAGGTTAAGCGCGTCTGCGGTGCATGGCCTACCGCCACAGACCTGAGCCGCAGAGTCAGGATCATCAAGATCACAGAACACCTGACGCGCTCCCTGAACCTCTGCCAGGCCCTCACCGCAGGCGCCGGGGAGCCTGACATCAAACTGGAAGTTGAAGGTGAGCGCTCTTGCGTCGCGCACTACACAGCCCAGATCGATAGGCCGCGACAACTCAAGATAGTAGGCGATGACGTGAGGCTCGGTGTCATCCTGTATGCCTTCAGGGATCGTCTTGCGGACAACTTTCAGTACAGGGTCTGGATCATCGGGGCTCGAAGACGCTGAAGACACCTCGATGTCGCCCGGAACCTGAGCGTGATTAGCTGTGGGGATCGTGAACTCATACCCACCGCCGTTGTCTGTGGCTCTGATGTGATACTTGTCCTGAATAGAGACCTTAAGCTCTCCGAGAGGGCTGGACAAAACACCATCATCGAGGGCTTGTCTCGTGACTCTGAGGAAGTCGAGCCGCGCTTGCTCTCTCGCAGGAGCGCGCCTCCAGACGAGCGCGCAGCGCGCCACGGGGGCCTTGGCCCATATGTTCGAGAAGGGCGTCAGTGATTTGTTACGGATACCCAGTGTTCTCTGCAGGTTCATGTCGTCGGCTCGGTTCTCTGTTGAGCGCTGACAAAGTTCGTATTCTTCTTCATACCCCAACTGTCCACCAGACACATCGCGTAGGAGAATCCCATTTTCACCGTTATGGCAGGTGTCAGAACCCACGGCCTCAACACATTTTCCTGTCGCGGCGTCACATCTGAAAAACTCTGGGCAGTCTTCGCTCTCCACGCACCTGAGACTGCCCACTCCGTTTTGGTTTCGGTTCGCGATCTCCCATCCAAGGAGGGGCTCACCTGCGATCTCCGAGCTGGCGGAGTTTGTCGCGGCGCCCATGTCCTGACCGTACCCAACGCAGAGAGCCTTTCGTCGCCTTTCATTGCCGATGGAACCCACTTTTACCCAGTATTGCTCGGGACCGCTGCTGAGGCTGAGGTCTTGAGAGATGAGCAGCGGCTGAACCTCGGCACACGAGGCAGGCAGCGCGACTCGGCCGTCTGGGAACGTGCACATGGGCTCTTCGCTGGTGAGCTGATCTGACCAGTCGGGACAGATCTCAGCCGATGGACTCCGATAGGCCTCGACCGGGGTGAGTACTCCGGCCGGATCATCGGCGCTGCACTCGTTCACAACGTAGGCGCTGCCGGCTTGCTCTGGTGTAGGCACATCGACCGCGTCGCAGACCTCGTCTTCGTCGATGCGGCCGTCGCAGTCATTGTCCAACTCATCGCAGACCTCGATGTCGCCTTCTTCACAGCTCGGAGACCCTGGTCCGGTATCAGGGCCGGCGTCGTCTCGACTCGGTGAGGTGCCCGCATCAGGTGTCCACAGCGGTTTACAGATACGGTGCAGAGTAATCTCGCCATCTTCATCGAAGATTTGAGCGCCGTCGGAGTCCACCTTGGGCTCAGGTTCGCTACAGAACTGGTCGTCAAGGCAGTCGATGTTTCCCGCGCACTCGAAATGCCGAGCGTAGGGATCGAACTCGATCTGTTCGAAGGGGCAGCCCATCAATAGGGTTGAGACCAGGGCGATGGCGAACCAACGGAGCGAGGCGTGCATGTTCACAGCTCCCCCCCGAGTCCGAGCCCGCATCGCTCGTCTTCACACCATGGCATAGGGATCAGCCGCGCCGTCGCCGACATCTTGGACCCGTCGAACCACCACCACAGAGCGGAGCCAACTACTACGGCGCTGCCCAAGCCGGTGAGGACCCCACCGACTGTCGCGCGGGTGTTAAGTGACTCCCACCGATCCGCGGCGTCACGGACGGTTAGATTGGGCGATTGACCTTCGTCTAGGAGATAGCTGCGGCCTTGCTCTACATCGAAATATAGGAAGAGCCCGCTGCCAACCAGCGTCGCACCCAACCCTGCGGTCAGCAGCTTAGGTCCTTCTCCAACCCTGCTTGTATTGCCTGCGACTGCAGGAATATTCTTATTAAGATTACTCCAGGTGTTCCCGGCGGCTTGCGCGAGTAAGGTCACCCCGCCAGCCGGAGTGCTTGTCTGTACATCGGTCCATTTACCGTTCGGAGTCATCAGCCGAGTGATATGTTGGCCGGGGCTTACGAGAACCCGCTCGAGGCGCGCCACAGGACTATTGAGTGTGTATGCGTCCACAACGATTGAGACGGGTAGTGGGGTGAGGCCTAAGACTAAAAGAGTCGCAGCTTCGCTTTGGGAGACGAGTTGATCAGCGTCGATGGTGATTCGGCGCCCAGCCTGCAGCTTAATCGTGAAGAGACGCGCTTCTTTTCGATTCGCGTCGAAGAGCT
>CALELH010000015.1 GCA_937902595.1 uncultured Myxococcales bacterium | reverse complement strand
TACACATGACCAACGCGTACGGTGCTGGTCTCGCTGACGCCTTCCAAGGCGACTACGAGGCAGACGGCTCAACGCTATGTGCTCAGGTTGGATACGATGACTCGACGACTACCGACTTCGCTGCAGTTACGCAGGCAGTCGCGGACAACGGCTGCACCACGGTCGTCATGGTCTCCTACGCCACTGACGGCGCTGCTCTCATCGAGCAGCTGGCCGCAGACGGCTTCACCGGCCAGATAATCGGAACAGACGGTATCGCAGAGGAAGGAATCGCCGGCTCGATGTCGGACCAGTCGCTGCTTAACGGCATCATCGCCACCAAGCCAGCGTCTGCAGAGTCCAACGAGGTCAGCCAGACCTTCCTGTACCTATGCTCACTGAGCACAGACTGCGCAGGTGGAATCTTCACCGCCGAGTCGTTCGACGCGGTTACGATCATGGCATTCGCCGCCTTCACCATGATGGCAAACCCTGGGATCACCATGTCCCAGGCCATCGCTGGTACCGGCGCCGGATGGGTCGGAGCCTCGGGCACCACGACGTTCCTAGCGAACGGCGACGTGCCAGGAGCTGGATACTGCGTCGGGACCTTCACTGCTGATTCCAGCACGGTCTCGTACGACTGCACCCAGCACTGGGACCCAGCCAACGGCCTGACAGACGTTTAGACTGAGCAGGACGTTAACGTAAAGCGCCCCGGCGGGGGATATCCCCCGCCGGAGCGCCCCCAACACTGATTACATCCACGCCACACCAACGAAGGGGCGACGGTCCCGCGGTGTGATGATGCTTCGATCCGGATTTGACTGGGCCACCAGAGATATCCTACAGACCCGGCTCAGGCTGAGGCTCGTGATAGCCTCTTTGATTTTCTTCGATGCCCTAGTAGGGCTACGCTACCATAATGGGACTCTGAACCTTATCGATTGGATGGTCTGGGGCAAACTTCCCTACGACATGATTTGGTTGATCCAGTCAGTTCAGGGTATCACGGCCTGCTTCGGTTTCGTAAAGATCATTTTCGACGATTTCCCCAAGGGAACAGCCCGCAATATCGGCCTTCTATCCTCTCCCCTAATTATTCTCATTGGGGGTCTCTTTACCGCCGACCAACTACTTTTCGGGCTCCCGGATGAGAACTACGCGGGTGTGGTCCAAGGACCACACTCATCCGCCAGCCTCACACTGGACCTTGTTTCTATAGCCGGGGACACACTGCACTATTCGTCCCAATACCTACTCATTGCGATAGGACTTACCCTGACCTACAAGGTGCAGAGGTACGGAAACTTCGCCCAGGCCGAGTTGTTCATGGTTGGCATGTTCCTCGGCCTTATCGTCGCGCTCTCAGATCAGTACTACTCGATCACATCATCGAAATACCACGTCTTCGAAGCGCCAATTGACGGCGTCCGAACCTGGAGCGTATTGCTCTCGACATTGCTCCTGGCGTTCGTTATCACGGGAATCGTCGGGGTGATAATCGATAGGCTGGTCTACAGGGGATTCAGAATCAGGGATGCCTCTCCGCAGACTATGATGATCGCATCTTTGGGCGTGGCACTGATTATGCGCAGTGTCTTTTACCTTCGATTCGGCGCTGGGTCAAAATTGTACGCCCCAGACGCGGATTGGAAGCTTGCATCTGGTTTTCGGGACACAGGGCTATGGCGGCTTGACACCATCAAGATGAGGTTTGTACTCGGAGATCGTTCCATTGAAGAGGGGTCGACATACCGGCAGTTCAGCTGCGAGGAGACCATCGACGAAGCAACAGGAGAGGCGGTACTGACGCGGATAGTGACCGAGGGGTCAAAGCCCGCGATAGAGATCTACGACGTCACTACCGCGTGCGTACAGGCTACGACCAACTACCCTCACTACAAAGGAATCTCTGTCTTCGTGATTTTCTCCACTGCATTACTCCTACTGCTGTTACTGAACAAGACCCGTCTGGGGAGGAGGATGAGGGCCGTAGCCGACAACCCTGAGCTGGCTGCAAGCAGCGGCATCAACGTCGAGAGGGTCCAAAT
>CALELH010000014.1 GCA_937902595.1 uncultured Myxococcales bacterium | reverse complement strand
GAGGAACGCGTGCACCTCGACCTTCATCTCTCCTACGGTGGGCAGGACGTGGTGAGTCGGTGACTCCTGAACAACTTGGTATTTGAGTGACATCCTTTGGCTAGTCTAACCCAAAGCTCAACGACGCGCGCCAAATCTTCGATTTGAACGCTTGTTGACACAGCGCATGGTGGTCTAGGCTTTACCTATGTGGCGTCTCTTGATCATCGCTATGCTCCTGGCGCCCGGGGGCTCTGTACGAGGTGAGGTTACCGGGTCAGACCGGCCGTACGTCGCAGCTGATCTAGGCCTCGCGATCTTCGGAGAGGCCGCTCATCGTGAGTACATCGCCAGAGCCTTCGCTCTCGCCGCTCGAGGAGGTCTACGGTGGGATGGCTGGGGGGCTTACCTCCAACTTGAGTCCGCGTCTTGGTTCGCCGCTGAGGGCAGCACGGGTGAGGAGTTGACCGGGGTAATCAACTTGGGACTCGGAGGTGAATATCTATACGCTGACGGCTTCGTCCGCACAGCCCTAGCTGCTGGGCCATCTATGGTCGTTACGGGCACTGAGCTGGATGACATAGGGCAGGTAGGTTTCTTCTTCGAGCTTCGACCGGCGGGTTTACGGTGGGCCCTCGCAGACCGGATCTGCATCGGATTGGATCCACTGGTTCTCTCCCTGACGGCGCCGGTCTTAGAGGGCATACCGCTTATCGAGCTGGAGTATCGAACGACGGTGGTCGGGGAGTTTCTGTTTTGAGCTCCTATTCGCTCTGTTGGCCGCTTGGCTTTTGCCTGCTTCTCCTCCCTCTTCGCCTGGAGGCGTATAGCTTACATAGCGGTCTCACTGAGGGCTGTCATGAGCGGATTACTCGAGCGGCTTTTTTGAACGCTCTTCCTGCATTGGAGCCAGGCACGCGGGTCCCCATACCGGAGAGCCCTCTGTGGCGTAAGTTCTCTGCAGGCATCATCCGGGTGAATCGACTGCAGAACGATTTCCCCAAGCTAGAGAACAAGGCATTTCAACTCATGCTGATTAGCGTGATCATTGGTGTGCGGTCACCCGATACAGAGGGTCACGCCATCACGAATCTAACCCGACTTAGGCAGATTCACGCCGATCCTGATGCATCGGGGCAGTATGCTCATGCTCTACGAGGGCCCAGCGATGATGGGGCCGCTGGTGATTTGGCGGCGGTGGAGGGTACCAGAAGAACGATCATCGACCTGGTGGTCCAGTCTGCTGAGAGTCGCCGAAAGGCTCCCGAAGAGCAGATCGTGACCGTTCCCCTTTATTTTGACTTCTACGGTCTGGTGGACATCGAGGTGTGGGAGCCCGCCTACCTTTTGGGCCGAGCGCTGCATGCGCTTCAGGATTCTTTCTCCCACACGATTCGTAGCGATGACCT
>CALELH010000013.1 GCA_937902595.1 uncultured Myxococcales bacterium | reverse complement strand
CCTGCGCCGCCCTCTGCGCCCGCGCCACCTGCGCCGCCCTCTGCGCCCGCGCCACCTGTATCACTGTCGCTATCGCAGCCGAGCAGCGCGAGGGATAAACACAACGCTAGGTACAGAAAACTAGATGGAAATCGAAAAAATGAGTTCATACGTGATCACCTAAATATATTGTGGGCACGCTGATTGACAGGCCGTATCACTCCCAGAAACAGGAGCTGCTTTTGGCCCATCGAGACACCCCGCCCGATGTTAATTAGCAACACATGGCAGGTCTCCTGGCTCGTCGGTCTCAGTGCTACGCCGTCCTTCCCAATTCGATGAATCAGTGGACAATCAAGGCACAGCTCTCACGACTCACAGTTGCGGGGACAGCTCCGGTTTATGCACAAGGCGACCGGATTCCCTCTTAGCCCCAGACGTTGCCATCTGGGGAACCATGTTTGATCGGAATATGAAGAATGTTTGTTCTATTGGCAATAGCCAACAATTTTTGGTGTTCACTTTTCTACGGGACGCCCAAAGGATATATAGGCGCGTGAAATTCGCTCGACTCATTGGGCTCGTATTGCTCATGAGCACCGCTTGGACTCTTCATCCTTCCATCAGCGGTGCTCAAACCGTGACCGATGATCGTGGTAAGCTCCACGCCTTTGCCACGACTCCAAAGCGAGTCGTCTCCTTATCCCCCGTCAGCACAGAGCTACTGTTCGCTGTCGGTGCTGGATCACTACTGGTCGGACGCACCGCTCACTGTGACTATCCAAAGTCAGCTCTCTCTGTCCCCAGTCTCGGCAGCCTATTTCCCGCAGACTATGAAAAGATATTGGCGGCCCGACCTGATTTAGTACTCATGAGCGATGGGAACCACAAAACACGCGCCCGTCTGGAGACGCTTGGTTTACCTGTCTTTGTCATTCAACCGAGGACTGTCGAGGGGATAGGAGAGACGATACGTCGCTTAGGTAAGCTCACCAAGAGTTCCAAAATTGCAGACGCTGCAGCGAGGTCTTTCGAAGAGACCCTGGAGAAGTTGACGAGCCAAACTAAAGATCGACCCTCTGTCTTATTCGAAGTCTGGTCCAAACCACTGACGACTTCAGGACCAACCACCTTTCTGGCAGACATTATCCGAGTTTCTGGCGGAGTGAACCTCGTTCAGCAGGGTAATGAAGAGTGGCCAAGGCTCTCTCCGGAGTGGGCGATCACCGCAGATCCAGAGGTGATTCTCACCGGAAAAACGAGCGCTAGAAAAGCTTGGTATGGACAAGAACGTTTGGCATGGCGTCAGACAAAGGCGGTCCGCAATGGCCACGTGTTCGTTGTGCCGGATGAGGATGTCTTTGTGCGACCAGGACCGCGGGTCATTCACGCGATCCAGTGGCTTAAGGGCACCCTCGATCAAGTGAGACGGAAGCGCCGATGAAGCCAGCCGCTCCCTTGATCTTCGCGGTCAGTGTTTTGACCTGCCTTACGGCCATGATCCTTGGTCTCGCTCATGGATCAACAGACATCGAGTTAGCCGACATTCTCTCTTCCTTAACGCCACATCTATCCCAGGGCCCTCCACCACCTCTGACACAAGAGATTGTCTGGAATCTACGTCTGCCCAGGGTCTGCGTCGCAGCCCTAGTCGGAGCTTCATTGGGTGTGAGCGGTGCTGCACTCCAAGGTCTCTTTCGAAACCCACTGGCAGATCCTTACGTCTTAGGCATAGCGTCAGGCGGAGCATTCGGCGCTTCGATCATTCTTTGGCTGAGCGCCGCCGCTGGTATAGCGGTGGGGCTGACTCCGCTCGGAGCGCTCATAGGGGCGGTCGTCGCTGCGGCCGTTGTTTTCGGAGCCTCCCAAAAAGCACGTGGTCTCTCACTCAACACTGTTCTGCTAGCGGGCGTCGCCGTAGGTCTGGTGTTCTCAGCACTCCTATCTCTGGTGCTCGTGATGGCAGGTAGACAAGCAGGGGACATCCTGGGATGGCTACTGGGTAGCCTCAGCGGACAATCTTGGAGCCAAGCCGGTTGGATCTCCATGACGACGCTGATAGGGCTCAGCTTAATCCTTACCCAGTCCAACGCCCTCGATGCTTTCCTTATGGGAGAAGAGGCCGCTGCGGGCGTTGGAGTTGACCTGAAAAAGGTGAAGGTCACTGTATTGGGCGCGAGCGTAATTCTGGTTGCCGGAGCCGTCGCGTTTTGCGGTCTGATCGGATTCGTAGGCCTCATCGTGCCTCACATGGTTCGGCGATGGACAGGACCTGGTCACAAGTGGTGTCTACTTACATCAACCTTCGGTGGCGCGGCTCTTCTCGTCGCCGCGGATCTAATCAGCCGATTACTTGTCCCTGAACGAGAGCTCCCCGTGGGAGTCATCACTGGTTGCCTGGGCGGCCCCTTTTTCTTGTTCCTACTCATCAGAGGGGAACGACATGCTTGAGATTCAAAACCTTAAGTTGCCCTACGGAATCACGACCCCGATACATCTAAACTTACGCCGAGGAGAGGCCGCCGCGATCGTTGGGCCCAACGGGGCAGGCAAAACGACTCTGATGCGATGCGTTTCGGGTCAAGAATCTCCATCAATGGGCTCGGTGACGATCAATGGAGACTCAATCCAGGACGTCAACGGCCAGCGCAGAGCTCAGCTCGTCGGATTTCTCCCCCAAACGGAGACGAGGCTCTCTGGCTTCACCGTCGCCGAGGTCGTCGCCCTCGGCTGCTATGCAAGACGGCGTCTCTTTGGCTCTCCATCAAGGTCTGATGACGAGCTCATCGAGAGGTCGATTAAGGCGGTCGGCCTGTCCGAGCTAACCCAACGACAAGTAGACACCCTCAGCGGTGGCGAATATCAGCGCGTCCGAATCGCTAGAACCCTCGCGCAGTCGCCAGAGCTGATGCTCTTAGACGAGCCCCTAGCTCACCTAGATCCAGGCCAATCGCACCGAACCGCAGCGCTGATCTCAAACCTCAGTAAACAGAGCGATGTCACAAGCCTGACCGCCCTCCATGATCTGAATCTCGCTTCCCTATACTTTGATCGAATTATCTTACTCAACGAAGGCGTCCTCGTTGCCGATGGCGATCCAAACAGCGTACTGCGCGAGAGTCTTCTGAACACTGTCTACCAAACACGGTTTCAAGTGATCCCTCATCCATCGAATGGCCGGCCTCAGGTGTTAGGTCTCGGTGAGGGAGACGCTCCATCGTGAACCACCGCAAACTCGTCTTGGTCTTGACTCTGATCGCGTCTGCCTGCGGATGCCAATCCTCGCACACAGAGAGCCAAGGACCAGCATCTACCCCTTTTGATCATCCACAAGACGTTCGATTCGTAGATGATCTCTTAGTCGTCACAAACACTGGATATTCAGCGGAGATGTGGAGGCCAGGCTACCTGTCAGTCATCGACCCCAAAACAGCCACTGTGGTCAACCGCATACCAACATCAAGATTAAATCCTCAACGGGTTATTCAGCATGATGACTGGGTGCTCGTCGTCAACACTGGGAGCTATGATTTCTCGAGCTTTGATGCGCCAACCACCGCAAATCCTGGTAGCGTCGATGTGCTTACACTGAGTCGCCTCAAGACCGCAGTTAGGCCCGATGAGACCCTCGAGCTTGAGGACACACTCGTCGCGCCGTCTGATATCGCTTTTCTGGGCGATCGATCCTTAATCACTTCGTCAATCGCACCAAAATACATCACAGCGACCCTAGACACAGGGGCCCTGGTTACACGCTCGAGTCACGAGTTGAGATCCGCCGACTCCCTCAGCTTACTTTCCGTGAAAACATGGGACGGGCACTTCGTTACCATTGATTTTAACTCTGACCAGCTCGCTCTAATCAGTCGAGATGGAGACTTAATCTGTCAAGTGGAGGTGGGTCGTCGAGACAATGAGATGGAAGGAGCGATGGCCCCCGAGATTGATGGAGATATGCTCTATGTCATCTTGGCCCTCTCCGGTGAGCTACGCAGAGTCGATCTGAGACAACTCAAGGACGGCTGCTCGGCAAACATTGAGACCGCTGTTTCTCCACTAGGACAGGTGCCTAACCACCTAATTATAAGAGACAACCATGCTTTCGTGGTTCACTCCGGTGACAATCACATCGCGCAGTTTGACCTCTCAACAGGTGAGGAAGTCCAAAGATGGGTTCTTCCGGTCGCAAGCAACCCTTGGACCGCTGCGATAAGTGAAGATGGGAACACGATGGCTGTGACTAAATGGGCTCAGTCTGGCGTGTCCTTGATCAATCTAGAGACCGGAGAGTTTAGGGAGGTGACCGAAGATGTATCAAACACCCCCTAGAGCAAACTGACTACCTGAGCAGCGCCAAAATAATCAGGCCCAAGAGCCCAACTCCTAAGGCCGTGTAGACTGCGTACCTCAACACCCGTCGTCCTCGGTCCGAGGCCTTTTCATTGGCAGCGGTCACCAAAGTTCTGTAATGCCCTGGTCGGTCGTCAAGTATGGCAGAAGGTAGATCAGGAACATCCTCTTGATCGGCCAAAGAGTCACTGTGCGAGCCCGACTCAGAAGGTGAGTTGGTGGACCCGCCGCTCACCGAATGATCGTAAATCGATGGTCGATTCCGCGGTAGACTGGCGCGGGCTTTTGACTCTGACACCGCCGTCGGCTGGGGCTCAGCCGTTCGGATAATCGCCGGCTCAACTCCAAAGTTCAGCTGCTGCAATGCGCTCATCATCGCCCCAGCTGTTGGATATCTATCCTCCGGCTTCTTCTCGAGCGCCTTGAAGATAATCTCCTGGAACGCCGGATCGATATCTTCCCGTCGACTCACCAATGGCGGCGGGGGTTCCTTAATGTGTTTCAGGACCAATGAAAACGGGGTGCCCCCCTTAAAGGGCTGCTCGCCGATGAGCATCTCATAGGCAACAATTCCTAAGGAGTATAGGTCGGTCGCTGCGCTCGGTGGCTGACCCTGCGCATGCTCCGGAGCCATATAATCTGGTGTCCCAAAAACAATCCCCGTCTTTGTGAGTGTGTCGTCCGCCGTCTCTTTAACGATCCCGAAATCCATAATGGTCACGTGCCCGTCGGGACCAATCATGATGTTACTCGGCTTAATATCGCGATGAATCAGCCCTTTAAGATGCGCGTGATCTAGTCCACGACACACTTGAATAAGCGCCTGTCTGACCTCCTCTGGAGTGAACGGTTCGGCCAAACCTAGTCGGATACGTTTAATCCTCTCCGAAACCGTCCATCCAGTGAGGAATTTCATCACGAAGTAGTGAAGATCAAACTCCTTACCGATGGCATATACAGGGACGATGTTCTGATGATCTAACGCTGCCATCGCTCGAGCTTCGCGGCGAAAACGGGCGACAGATTCCGCGTCGGTGTTAAATCGCTTAAGTAAGACCTTGATGGCGACAGAGCGACCTAAGGATTTGTCGCTCCCTCGAAAGACGATCCCCATACCACCACGGGCCACCTCGCCGAGGACCTCATATTTTCCATCGAAGCTTGTGCCAACAAGGCCACCAGGCTCGATCTCTACTTGGTCGCTATCCACTGGACGCTCCGCTCCAATCTGAATAGATGCACGAAGGGGTGCCGATGATAGACACGGCGCGCGCGCCCACGCAAGAACTCGAAGACACCACTCTACGTCTAATCGCACTCATTATACTCAGCACACTCATACGCTCTCATAGGCGAATCAACGTCCACGGATTCAGACTCAACAGCCTGGTTAGTTGACAATCAGCATGTTCGAATGAAGCATGATCCGTATGCAACTGGTCATTACGATTCTCAAAGACTACCGGTTAGTCGAAGATCTGCTCTTGAGATATATTGATATTGACGTCACGGGAGCGACGGTTATCGAAGGTCAAGGTATGGGACAGCTTCTCGGTGACGTACCGATTCTAGCTGGCCTTAGGGGTCTATTTCCTGGTTCGGGAAAGAACTCATTTGTCGTGCTCGCGGCAGTAGACGGCTCAAAAGTAGACGCCTGTACCTCTGCTCTAGAAGAAGTGTGTGGAGACATGTCAATTCCAGGTACAGGAATCACATTTACCATACCAATCGGATCCATTCGTGGGCTCAAGGACTCAATCCACTGAGCCCGAAGGTTGCGCCGAGCGTAATCATTCACTAAATACGGTGCAGAAATGAACATCATGGCCACAATTCTTCCTAAAGGATCGAGGGAATAGCGGTGCGATTAAGCTTCTTTGTATACCTTGGTTTATTTGGCCTCGGCATCTTCCTCTCTGAGGCTCTCGTGGGTCTACACGTTCAAGCTCACTCGAGCGGCGTTGACTCCGGTCTCTGCGCCGCGAGCGCGAGCTTCTCATGTGTAGACGTCGCGAACAGCAGCCTCTCAGAGATCTTTGGTGTCCCCATCGCGTCATTGGGCCTAGCGTTTTATATCGCCGGTTTTTGCCTGATCGTGATTCATCAATTCTTTCCCAACCTCCTAGAAGGGCTCACGGACGTCTTCGTAGCAAGCGGCCTGCTCATCACCTTCTATTCCGTCTTCCTCGGCATCGCGAGCACCATCGTCATCGGCAAGATCTGTCCCTACTGCCTGGGATTATATGCCGTGAACATCGGCCTGTTTATCACCGCATGGAGAACCCACCCTGACGGAGGCGTAGACGCCCTCAAGCGAGCTCACCTCGTGTTCACCACGCCAGGGTTTTGGGCGTCGATCGTCTTACTCGCGATCACCATCCCGACGACTCAGTATACGTATTCACGACAAGCTCGCGCGGCGACCATCGCGGCCAAGAAGGCAAAGTCAGACACGAAGCCCAAGCCCAAAGTCGAGGTCATCGCCGGTAAGAGTCCGTCTAGAGGTGATCAGTCTGCCCTCGTCACCATCGTCGAGTTTAGCGACTTCGAATGTCCGTATTGTAAGAAGCTCGCGGACAACTTGAAGGCGGCGATGAAGATGGCGCCTGGGATGTTCAAATACCATTTTAAACACTACCCAATGGACAATCACTGCAACCGCGAAATGGACGGAGAAATGCACCAAGAGGCCTGCACTGCAGCGGCAGCCATGGTCTGTGCTCAAGAATTGGGGCGCGCTTGGGAAATGCATGATCGACTTTTCGACAACCAATCGTCTCTCTCGAAGGGCTCAATCGGCGCGATCGCTGCCTCAATCGGAGTGGACGTTGAACGTTTTAACGCCTGTGTGCAAAGTCCGGCGGCTATGGACACGGTTAAGCAGGATGTCGAAGAGGGGATCAAGCTTGGTGTTCAAGGGACACCCACATGGTTCATAAACGGTATTCAACAAGTAGGCGCTACCGCGCCTGAAGAGATCGTCGCCCTCGTACACCAAGCACATCGCGACGCAAAGACTCCTCAGTCAAAGAAGAATAAGACAGAGAAGCCGACTCAGGAGACCAAGGGGACAGATTCAGAATAGTGGCCTCTCTCGCTCAACATCTCTCAACCCGTCGAACAGGTGTCGTGCTCTCTAGCGCGTTCTTTGGGTTCTATTCTCACGCTGGTTTTATGAGCGCGCTCTTCGAGAGTGGTGTTCAACCGACCGCGATTGGTGGCAGCTCTGCCGGCGCGCTGGTTGGTTCATTCTCAGCTGCGGGTGCGCTGGAAGATTTCATTCCTCTCCTCAACGATCTTCGACGTAAGGATTTCTGGGACCCAGGTCTTCCCGGAGGCCGACCGTGGGGTCTACTTAAGGGCAGGCGATTTTCACAATTATTAGAGACAAGTCTCCCCGTGCAAACCTTTGAGGACTGCCACACACCGCTGCTCACGGTCTCGACTAATTTGGAGACTGGACGACGACACGTAGACACGAGCGGACCGCTCGTTCCTGCAGTCGCCGCAAGCTGCGCTCTTCCATTTATGTTCCGTGCAGTTGTCAGAGACGGCGATCGACACATAGACGGTGGGGTTATCGACAAGGCGCCCATCGAAGCGATGATCGACGAGTTTGACCTAGACGCGATCGTCGTTCACTTCATTCCTTCAAAGAACATCAGTCAGCCTGCTCCGAAAGGGCCTCGAAAGTTCATGGATTGGGCCTTGGACATCACTCGTGATGCGAGCTGGCAGACCCAGGCAGCCCTCGCAGAGGCCTCAGGCGTTGAGGTCTATATCGTCACAAGCCCATACGGGGGCATCGGTCCCTTTTCGATGAAACGTGGGGCTCAGGTGGTCGAGAGCACTCGCCAAGACGCGACCTCGGTCCTCACATCAGACCGAAGCAACACTCGCTTCTCGCGCCTCTAGAACCGACTAATCACCAGACCACTTCGTAGCTTTGGTTCAAACCAGGTCGATTTAGGGGGCATTACTTCACCCGCGTCAGCGATGGCCATAAGGTCGTCCAGAGTGGTCGGGCAGAGCGCAAAAGCGACTCCCTGTGTTGCGTCGGCCCTGCGCGCCAGCTCACTCAACCCTCTGATTCCACCAACAAAGTCAATGTGCTCCGCCGTACGTGGATCCGCGACGCCTAAGAGCGGCGCGAGGACCAGATCCTGCAGAACGCTCACATCTAGACGAGCGACGGGGTCATTCGCGTCTGGTAAGACGTGCTCCCGGAGAACAAGCTGATACCACTGCTCGTCTAGGTACATGGTAAAGTGATAACGGTCAGCCGGCTCTTCGGCGACGTCGATCTCCTCGATGGAGAAATTCTCTTGCAAAGCCTCCCTAAAGGATTCTGGAGTTCGGCCTTGGAGGTCATGGACGACACGATTGTAAGGCAGGATCTTGAGCGCGCTGTCAGGAAAGACAACCGCTAAGAAGTGACCCTTAGCGTCGCTCGCTTCCGCGTCCCTACCGATACGAGAAGCTGCCGCTGCTCGGTGGTGTCCATCAGCGATATACAGAGCGTCTACGGATGAGAAGGCCTGGGTGAGAGCGCTGACCGTAGCGACATCTGATATGGGCCAAACCTGGTGACGAATGCCGTCTGGAGCGACGAAGTCGACCTCGGCGCTCTGGTCGGTGACCCGGCCAAGTAAAGCGTCAATCTCTTCCTGTGCTCGGTACGCTAGAAATACAGGGCCTAGATGAGCGCGGACGGCCTCAATGTGACGCATCCTGTCCTCTTCCTTAGTAGGACGAGTGAATTCGTGCTTCTTGATTCGGTCGGCCCAATAATCGGCAGCGCTGGCCAAGCCGACGAGACCAATCTGTCGATGGTCGCCCATCTGCTGAGCATAGGCATAGTAGTGCGGTGCCGAATCCTGGACGATCACATTCTCGGAGAGCAATCGCTCAAAAGCCGCTTGGGCTCCATTGTATGCTTCAGCGCCATAGAGCGAGGTGCCATCCGGCAGATCTACGTCAGGTCGAGTTACTCTCAGGAGGCTATCAGAGGCCTCCGAAACGAGCGCTCTCGCCTCTTCAGTGTTGACGACGTCATAGGGGACGGCGGCGACCTCTGCGGCCTTATCCGTCTGCGGTCTCCAACCAGAAAATGCTCTAAAATCGACCATCTAGCTCTCCTCTATTCACCTCGAGTCGCGAGTAGCGTCATCAAGGCGTCCTCCAACTCTTTTAATTGCGTTTGGGCGCGTGCTTCCACAGATGAGACCTGCTCATCACCCTGGAACTGTTCACACACCTCAAAATAGAATTTTATCTTCGGTTCGGTCCCCGATGGACGAACCATTATTCGAGCACCAGACTCCAGCCAATAGCCAAGTACATTGCTCGTCGGTAGGGCGACCTGACTCGTCGTGGAAGATCGATAATTGATCTCCTTCCCCGACTGAAGGTCTCTCATTTTGTTCACACCAGAACCCGCAATTTGCTCAGGCGGGTTCGCTCTCAAATGGTCCATAATCGCCGCAATTTCGGCCTGACCTGCCTCACCCGGCCTCTTCATGCTCGACTGCTTAGTGAGATGGAGTCCGTGTCGACGATAGATCTGGTTCAATCGGTCCGTGACACTGATCCCTTGCTCCTGGCAACGAGCCGCCAAGTCGGCAAAAATGAGCGTGGCCGATACACCATCCTTGTCCCGGACAACGTGACCCACGGAGTACCCAAGCGCCTCTTCAAAACCCACAACGAAGTCACCAGCGTTCGCCTGGTGAGCGACGGCCTTCTCAGCGATCCACTTAAACCCCGTCAAAGTCTCACCATAGGCAGCACCATAGTGAGCAGCGATCTTCTCCAAAAGCGAAGTAGAGACGATGGTCGTGACAACGAGAGGATCTGTGTATTCGCCGTGCGCTAAGAGCTCGTCGGCGAACAAAACACCCACATCGTTTCCTGTGAGGAGCCGATAACCATCGGAGCTTGGTACCGCTACACAAAGTCGATCCGCGTCCGGATCATTCGCTAAGACAAGATCGGCGTTAACCTCCCTAGCGAGCTCCAACGAAAGGTCCATCGCCCCGGGCTCTTCGGGATTGGGAAAAGATACTGTCGAAAAATCGGGATCTGGATCGGCTTGCTCTCTGACAATGTGAAGGTCTGTATATCCATGACTTCGCAGGACCTGCTCAACGCTCGGAGTCCCCACACCATGCATCGCCGAATACACGATCCGTAGGTTCGTCGGCCCATTATAGACCCTTAGGTCATCGACCTCAGCTGCATAGGCGGCGTGAACCGCTGCGGGGACATCAAGTAATCGATTCTCGCTCCGCATGCTCTTCCTGGATACACGTGAGATACCGGCGATGGATGTGATCTTGTCTATGTAATCACTGATACCGACATCGTGAGGCGGCACAATCTGCGCTCCATCACCCCAAAACACCTTGTAGCCATTGTCCTGAGGAGGATTGTGGCTCGCGGTCACCATAATGCCAGCGGACGCTCTGAGATGCTTGACAGCGTGGGCTAAACGAGGAGTCGGGATTACGTTATCAAAGGCAAAAACTCGAAAACCAAGGCCTCCAAGAACCTCGATGGTGTCCATGGCGAACTCATATGATCCGTGTCGACCGTCGTATGCAATAACGACTCCCTGGTCCGTCGCAGCCTCGACCTGATCGAGCACATAATTACCCACCGCGGACGAGACCCTGATGACGAGAGCTCTGTTCATTCGATTGGGACCAACACCAAGCTCACCACGCAAACCTGCCGTCCCAAACTTGAGGCGAGTCCCAAAATGACTGCGTAGTGCCTCTTCGTCACCTCGACTCAATAAATCTCTGCCCTCTTGAGCCGTCTTGGAATCAGGGTCTTCAGCGATCCATCGCTCAGCGCGCTCACGCAAGATATCGGTCATGTCACTTAGGTCCTAAATATCGGCCGATGATGCCGTCGATCTCAGCGCGATGACTCTGCATATCATTCGCCAAGAAGAGCATCGCCCTAGTTCGAGCTTTATTGTGAGCACGTCGAGACGAGTATCGTGACGCGTCATAGGCAAAATACTCGTCTTCCATGACATCTCGAGCAAACCGGCACGCGAGCTCAAGCGTAATGAGGCGGCCCGCGCCACCCAGATGTGCACACTCAAGGTGATTGAGGATTGGTCCCTCCGCAGCATAGCCACGGATGATGGCCTCAAAGCGGTCTATTCTAAAATGTTGCTGCTCATCTTCACTGCCATCTCGGCACCAAGACCTAACGGCGTCCCCGAGATCAACCAAAAGGGTGTGCCGATTACATGTATCCAGATCGATCATCCCGACGGCCTCGGCACCTCGATACAAGACGTTACTTATCTTGGGATCCCCATGAACAACACGCTGGGGTAAATCAGACGGCAATAATAGGGATGGAAGCACCTCAAGAATCTGTTCTATCTCTCCAGAGATTGACTCTCTGTATTCGGCGTATTCTGGCCGCATTAAAGCTGAGCGAAGTCCAGCGAGGTGAGCCTCAGTGTCATGAAGCGGATGCTGAGAAGCGAAGGGATAGTCGAAGTCAGCCATCGCGTGATGAAATCGACCAAGCGCTCGAGCGCCCTGCTCAGCCTCGTCAATAGAAGCGACCTTGTCGCGTGTCTCACCATCTATCCAAGTCGCTAGACGCCACCAGCGGCCCTCCGAGTCCGATACAATAGGATGATCATCCTTCGTACGAACGAGACGCGGACTGAGCATACGCTTCTCAGCGAGATAGGAAGTGACCGCTTCGTAATCACTGATTATCTCAGCCGTCGCGAGCTTCTTATGGAGTCGCTGTAGTGTAAATTTTCCAGCGCTAGATCGAACCAAATAGGTCGAGTGCATAAGACCACTGTTGATCTCAAGCGTCTCGTCTACCTGGCCGATGTCGTAGCGATCGAGGATCGCTGCCGTGCCCTGCATACCTAGACCAAATGCCGTAAATCGGGAGTGCAGTGTGCGGTATGCGCTGGCTCCGCGCAAGACAATGCGACCCCAGTACTCGCTTGATTACTGCGGTGGAGACGCGAAGCGCTGTCTAGGAAATGGGTCCGGGTCGTGTACGGATACTCGATAGGTCGGGACACCCCGAGCCCTCAAGCCCGCAAGATCATCATAATAGACGGACAATACTTGGTGCGGTCGGGCTCTGTTTCTCCGCACGAAACCAACCTCCACAACGGCGCTGTGACGCTGTTCACCAAACTGAGTTCCAATTCGATTACGAGACGCGCTTTGAGGCGCGAGCCCCCCGGAGGATGACTTCATGTTCCGTTCAACATGATCGACCGATGGAGCCATACGACCATTCAACGCAGGGCCTCGTCCTATCTGCCTCCTAAGCTGCGGTTTGATTCGTCTCTCCTTAAAGACCGCAACGCCGACCACTCCTAAGTGCTGTGGTGTGCCCCGACGGCTAGAATAGCTATCCCCAGCGTCCGTGAAGCGGAAAGTCGCCACCGTGGACAATGAGCGCCGAAACCCATCAACGATGACTGAACTGTGGGGCCCAATGATGTATCCACGCTGATGTACATAGTCTCCAACCTCACCCGAAATGACATCTCGACCGTCTACGGTAACCACTGCTTCAACCCGTTCATGGGTGTGATTGTGTACGCGCACTCGATACCTCGTTCCAAGGTGGCCCTCCACGAACGTCGATCCTCTGTGAGCAAAGCTCTGCAGCGGAGCTCCAAATTGGTCTTCGAGGGTCATCGTAAATCCACCAGCGCTGCTGGGTCGGCTAGCTCCACAGGCGAGATTGGGTGAGCAGGCGATGATAAGAAAAAGAATCTGAGTCCGTCGCATTGATGATCTCCAACAAGGGTTGTGCGGAGGTCAAACGTGTCCAGGTCCTAAAAGATCTATTTGGCCTTCAACTTCGACGAGCTTTTCTGAGGGAGGGGGTGAGCGCTAGACTTGCCCTGAGATCGACCGGCTGCCTCCTTGGGTCTGAATTGGGTGAGCACCTCAAGCACCCTGTCCTGAATCCTCCAAATGGGCCAAGGCCTACCCTTGATGTCATTGATCAGAATGCTGAACAAACCAAGTTGACCATCGGCAAAATGAAAGTATCCAGAGAGGCAGACTACTCCATCCAAGGTCCCTGTCTTGGCCCGCACGAGAGAATGATTCATTCCCTTCATTCGCCGTCTCAGGGTGCCATCCTTACCATTGACAGCCAAAGATGATGTGTACTCAGGCATCGGCGGATGTAGCGCCGCCATTCCCCTTAATATGGTGACTAATTGTTGAGCTGAGAACGCGGTCGTACCGAAGAGTCCCGAGCCATTTTTGTAGCGAAACCCATCGATCTTGAACGTTCTCTTTAGGTAATCACTCACCACTCTGGTGCCGCGCTTCCAATCACCGACTCCAGCCTTCTCGACGCCAAGGGTGAGCACCAGATGCTCTGCCATAAAGTTATTCGACAACTTGTTCACGTCGCGGATGATCTCTGCCAAGGTGCGCGACCGTAGACGAGACAGTAGTCTGCGCTTCTTAGGTGCCTTTCCAATGATCACCTTCCCCCCAACTGTGATACCCGCCCTCTTAAGAAATAAACGCGCAGCGTGTCCTGCATAGAGCGCTGGGTTATCTATTCTTCTGCGGGTTGTCAGGCCTCGATGATTCATAGGGATTGTGCCCGACAGCTTGACTGCCGTTCGGTCTCCCTCAGCCCGCGCGCTCAATTTGAGTCGCTCACGACCTCGCTTGGTTGTCTTTGCGGAGCTCTCCAAGATGATGTGCCCGCTGTCAGGCCGAAAAGTCACAATCGGTGGTTCACCGACCTTATGACCCGGCTTAATCTTCACCGAGACGCTATTGAAATTTAGGCTCATCGCCCCAGCCGCTGCCCGATACGAGCTGTCCTGGTCCTTATCATTGAAGCCAGGCGCCATCCTCTGAGACGTAAACCAAGAGTCGTCGATGACCAAATCACCTGAGACTCGCTTCAGTCCTGAAAAACGAGCGTCATCGATCAGCTTCCACAAGGATTCACTGACAAATCTAGGGTCGCCTCGACCGATCAAATAGAGCGTCTGAGCCACTCCATTCTCAAATTTGTCCGCTGCGAGGTCAGTGCGCCAACGGTAGGTTGGTCCGAGTAAGCTCAGAGCAGCAGCGGTGGTGACTAATTTCGTATTGGACGCTGGGTGGAGAGTGAGATTAGGCGTCACTGAGTAGAGCTTGCGTGACCCAGAAACCATCTCGACGAGGACGCTCATCTTTGTACCCATCATGGGTTTAGATGTCAGAATCGGATCGAGTTTCTTTTTCAGTTCTGGAACACCGCTGCTCTTGAACTCGGCGTTCGCGGAACCAGCGATTAAACTCAATGAGAGAAAGGTGATGAGGCACTTCATGGCGCCCATAGTGCCTATCCTGCGCTCGAGTGAAAAGAGGTCTTATCTAGAGCCAAGTCGTCTTTGAACTGCAGGCGGGGCCCCTGCGACCAAACTCATCCATCGCTTGGGGTCGGCCGTATCGTATTCCCGATTGGTCAAGAGGCCTCTGATCGCCTTATAACCATCCGGCTTTCCCGGCTCCATCTCGATTGCGCGCACCAATAGCTCTACCGCTTTACCGGCGAATACATTGCCGGATGCTTGAGCCATCTCAGCGGCCATCGCCATAATGCGACCCAAACGCAAGTTGATGTAATAAATAGAGCGTTGTGTGATGGGATCGTCCGAGACCGTCTGCGCTAGATCCACGCCCTGTGCCTGCTCCCTCAAGAAGCCAGCGATTAACTCCATCACAGCACGCGCTCGACCGACACCATTAAGATCATCGATCTCCTGTATGACGCATCGACTTAACCAAGCTAAGTCATCGGCCTTGGCGCTGATCTCATCTTCGCCACGAGACTTAAGCGCCCAATCTAGATAGCCACGGGCACGAACATAATCTCCCATTCTATTGAGAGTACGCCCCACCGCACTAGCCGCATTGGCTTCGATCTCATCCGCTCTGACTAGAGCGCTGACAGCGAGTTCAAGCGCTTGGCGGGACAAAGGTAAGTCCCCAGCCTTTAGGCAGATCTCAGCGGCTAAGCCAGCTGGAACGCCAGGCACCAATATCCCTCGCTCAGCTAAGGCGGACATAAAACGAACCGCGTCCTTAACGGTGTCCATCTCATCGCTCGATAGATTCTCCAGATCAGATGCAGGCCGATGAGCCCACTGGAGAATTGGATTCGTCGCGAGATGTTTAGCGACTACTTCATCCACCTCCTGAGTAAGATTAGAGATGTTTGGCAGAGAAAGACGGGGAGATATCTCCGAACAAAGGGTCCCTACTTTGCGCTCTAAATCAGACCAAGTGGCGGCATCTATCGCGTGTAAACCAAGAGACCTAGTCTGCTGTCGCCATAGAGAGTTATCGAAACGAGTCGCCACGATTGTGGTGCCTGGTAAAGGACCAAACAACCGACAAATGACCTGAAATATGGGGTCGAGAATGGAGAAACCGTAGAAGAAAATAGGGCCTCTGTTGACGGCTGCCGTCAGAACTCGATTCAAACCTGGCTGCTCAGCGATCCTCTTCTCGATTTGATCCGTGGTCAGAGCTGGGTCCTCAGTCCACAGATCCCCAAACAACTTAACCAAAGTCTTCTCTCCAGGGAGTGTATTGGGTCGAGTTACTAGATCTGCGTCTTTGCTCAGCAGTCTCACCCTCTGGTTCGTTTCCGCCAAAGTCGCCTGCACAAGATCATGATGAGTGGCATCGATGACCATAGAGAATGGAAGACGAAGCAGGTTTTCATGAAAGCCGCGAACGAATGATGACAATGCTCGAGGTGTCGGCGTCTGATTCGCTATGAGCTGCGAAGTGACCGCGTGACCAATCCCTTGAACAAGCAGCTTCTTCTTCTCGTCCAATGAGATGTTATCCCACCCGGATCGATCGACGAGCTGCTCCCCAATCTTGTTGATCAATACAACTGTATCAAGCGGTTCTATGCCGTCAGCGAAAGCTGGTCCAACGACCAAAGTTCCACGGCCAGCCGATAACGCTTCTTTTAATCTCTCAATGTGGGCGGACTGTTCCATAGACCCATATTAGGAACGGTTCAGCTGGGAATCCAGAATCTGCTAATAACTTATTGCAGAATTCTAACAATTAGAGTCATTCGGAAGGGCAGAAGAGACCTCCTTGATGAGTCTAGGACCTTGATAAATGAACCCCGTATAGACCTGAACGAGCGTCGCACCCGCGTTGATGAATGACTGAGCTTCTGCAGGTCCCATAATCCCACCCACACCAATAATTGGCAGGTCAGTCTCTGCGCGGAGTCGCCGTACAGTCTCTAGAGCTCTCTCATGCAAAGGTCGACCTGATAGACCACCACGTCCAATCTCCTCGAGCCGGGCTTGAGTCGCGGTCAAGGTGTCGCGGTTGACGGTCGTGTTGGTCGCTGTAAATCCAGCGACTTGATACTTATTCGCGATCTTGACGACCTGCTTGAGATGCTCATCGCTGAGGTCCGGAGAGACCTTAACGACCATCGGTGGCCCTTGATCCGTAAGCGCTTCACGTACACCAGCGAGTAGATCATCGAGAGCTTCAGGGTCTTCGAAGGTTTTCCCATCACCCGAGTTTGGACAACTAATGTTCACCACAACGACATCGGCCACCTCTCGAACAAGTCGAGCGGAGGTACAATAATCTTCAACACCCAGAGCACCCTCCAATTCAGGGTTTGGTGTTTTCGCGATGTTCACAAATATTGGGGTCTTTCTGTCCACCTTCTCTAATCGAGCCACAGCGGCGGCTGCGCCATGATTATTAAGACCCATTCGATTAATGATCCCGCGATCACTGGGCAGCCTAAACAATCTCGGTTGAGGATTCCCCGAACAAGATTCTGCGGTTACAGAACCAACCTCAATGAAGCCAAAACCAAGATTGGTGAGCACATCGACATGTTCGGCGTTCTTATCAAAACCCGCTGCGATACCAATGGGATTATCGAAGGAGAGCCCGAAGACACGACGCTCATTAGATTTTGTCTTGTACAGAGACCGTATCAGGCTCGCCCCGAGTGGAAGCGTACAGACGAAATGTAATAGACTAAGCGCGATTCGATGAGCTCGCTCAGGAGCAAAACGAAACAGAAAGAATCTGATTAAACCGTACATGGGGCGGGACCATAACGACGTCGAGGCCTGACTACAACGCGAGACCAATAAAAATACTTATCAACATTAGGGTGTGAACTCTTGGTTAGAACTCTGTGGAGATTATTGAATAAGTCCCGGAAAGAATAATCCCCGGTTTGATGAACAATAGAAACTCCAGGTTAATCCCCAAAACAAAATCAAAAAAACGATGTGGTTTGAAGTGCCTAGAATACTTATCCACATACGCACAGGCCCTATTATTATTACTGTTAAATAAAAAAGAAGATCATGAATTGTATTCTTAATAATACCCCCTGTTGAGAATTGGTTATGAGGGATACGACCAAACTGTTTTTTCTCCGTTGCAATGCGGGCTATCAGCATGTAATTCAGCTGAATCGATACTTTTTTTCTCCTTGGGGTAGGTTATGAAACTCGTCGTCAATCGAGACCTCTTTGCGCGGTCGTTAGCTCGTATCCAAGGAGTGCTTAGTCGCAAAGCGACCTTGCCGGTCCTATCAAATGTTCTCCTTGAGGCTGACAATGAAGGAAAGCTTCGAGTCGCTGCGACTGATCTCGACGTTACCTATGACGGCTATCTCTCATGCCGAGGTGTTGAGTCCGGTAGAGTTACCGTTGATGGAAAGCGTCTCTATGAGATCGTACGACGACTGCCTGGAGAGGAAGTCGATATAGAGGTCAACGAAGAGGCTCGGGTCACTTTGCGTTGTAAGAACGCGGAGTTCGTACTCCTCGGTACTAAGGCTGACAGTTATCCACCTCTCCCTGATTCTCATGGCGTTAATCTAATTCCAATCGATGGAGTGATCTTCCGTGAGTTGATCGAGCGAACCATGACCTCGACGTCTACAGATGAATCTCGACCAAACCTCAATGGTGTCTATTTTCATTGCCTAGAGAACAACGTCGTTCGCATGGTTTCGACGGATGGACACCGTTTGAGCCGCGGTGAGCGAGCTGTTGAGCGAGAGTCTTCGATTCCAGAGCGAGATGGCGTCATCATTCCCCGTAAGGGTGTTGCTGAGGTTAAGAAGCTCTTGGAAGAGGCCGGTCGTGAGGTGTCCTTCGGATTCTTAGATAATAATCTGGTCGTCGCCGCCGCCAACATGTGTCTGTTTGTTCGACTGATTGATGCTGCTTTTCCTGACTACAGACAGGTCATTCCAAAGTCGAGTGAGCGTAGCGTCGTCTTGGACAGGGTCCCTTTCTTAGACTCACTCAAGAGAATAGGTCTATTAGCCAGCGAGCGGACCCACGGTGTTCGTATCGAGTTAACAAATGGCCTAATGACGCTGATTAGCGACAACCCCGATCTTGGTAAAGCTCGTGAGGAGATGGAGATCGAATATGATGGTGGTGATTTGATCATCGCTTTTAATGCTAAGTACGTCATTGAAATTATGAGCATTCTCAACGCTCCGAAGATTGAAATGTCCTTAAATGAGGCGCTGTCTCCGGGATTGTTTAGAGAGCATGAAAACGATGATTACCTCTTCGTAGTCATGCCGATGCGCCTCTGATTTCAGACGCGCCATCCAGTTGTACCTATCTAGCCTAAATGCTCGAGACTTTCGAAACTTCGAAGAACTCTCTCTAGAGCCAAATCCAAGATTCAATATTCTCTATGGTGATAATGGACAGGGGAAGACAAACCTCCTCGAGGCCATATTTTGGTTAGGTACCCTGCGTCCAATTAGAACGAGCCGACTTAGAGAACTCAATCGATGGAAAACTAAGGCGTGTAAGGTGAGCGGTTCCGTGAACCTAGAAGGGCTCACTCATCGACTTGCTGTAGAGTTCAAGGATGGTGTTCGACAGGCGTATAGAGAGGATAAGAAGGTTCGTTCAAGTTCATTCTTTGGTGCTTTGTCTGTTGTTCTATTTACTCCGGATGATGTTGGTCTTATCCGGGGAGCACCCGAACGACGTCGGCGTTTCTTAGATAGAGCTATCTTCACAGGCCGGCCGAGTCACCTAGAGGATTTTGTGAACTATCGGCGAGCTCTCGATGCTCGTAACCAACTTCTTCGTGAACGAGGACCAACGGACTTAATTGAGGTCTATGAACAGACTCTCTCCGTCATCGCCCACAAACTCATCTGTTCAAGAAGAGAGTTTGTGGAGGAGATTAAGGTCAAATTTGTAGAAAATCTCGCCACGATTTTGGGTCCTGAGTATGAGTGTTCAGTCAGGTACAAGCCGAGTATAGATATCGGTGAAACCGATGGGATTCAGCAGCTTCAATCGACCTGGGCGATCGATCGAGAGAGGGATAGAGAGCGTGGATTTACTCAGCGAGGACCCCATGCCGATGATCTCAACTTTCATATCCTTGGGCACTCGGCCAGAACCTACGCGAGTCAAGGTCAGCAGCGATCGATGGTTCTCGCTATGAAGATCGCTGAGATTCAACTTCTTAAAGAGCGGAATAACCAGATCCCTATTGTGCTGTTGGATGATGTATCAAGTGAATTGGACGCGACAAGAAATGAGCGTCTCTTTGAATTCTTGAATGGTTTCGAGGGACAGGTCTTCATTACGACTACTGATCCTCATTTTCTGAGAATCGATGGTGACCAGAGTAGCTGGCAAGTGCACAATGGATCTGTTGATTCGAGTAAGGACTGAACAATGGAGAAGTTCGTAATTGATGGTCGCCGTCGCTTAAGCGGTTCGGTGACTCCAAGTGGAAACAAGAACGAGGCATTACCAACTTTGGCAGCGACTCTGCTGACCAAAGAGCCTGTCATTCTCCGGAACGTCCCTAGGATTAGAGACGTCGATGTTATGTGCCAGGTCCTCACTCGACAGGGGGCGACGGTAGAGTGGCTAAGCGAGAATGATGTTCGTATCTGTAACGCGGATGTCGAAGGGCCTGCATTAGATCCAGATCTATGCCGAAGAATTCGCGCATCTATCCTATTTGCCGGTCCAATGGTCGCTCGGTTAGGACACGTAATTTTACCTCCACCAGGTGGAGATGTGATCGGCCGAAGGCGCGTAGATACTCATCTCCACGCATTTCAGTCGCTAGGAGCGCGCATCGACATAGAGCGGGCTTATGACGTCCAAGCGGGGCGACTTGTTGGCACTGATATCTTTCTCGATGAGGCTTCCGTGACGGGTACGGAGAACGCCATCATGGCAGCATCCCTCGCCAAGGGGGTCACCACGATTCGTAACGCAGCTTGTGAACCACATGTCTGTGGACTCGCTCGTATGCTCGTCAAGATGGGAGCGAAGATAGATGGTATTGGCACAAATACCTTGGTCATTACTGGTGTCGATGAGCTTGGTGGGTGTGATCATACGATCGAGAGTGATTACCTTGAGATCGGATCATTTATTGGCCTCGCCGCGGTGACAAAGAGTCCACTCACTATCGAGAATGTCCAACCAGATAATCTCCGAATGATCAGGATGGTGTTTGACCGTCTCGGTGTTCAAACCGATATCACGGGTGACAAGCTGTTTGTTCCTGAGGATCAAACACTACAGATTAAGCCTGATTATCACGGTCATGTTCCTAAGATTGATGACGCGATTTGGCCGGCGTTTCCTACAGACTTAATGAGTATTGTTATCACTGTGGCGACGCAGTGCAGAGGCACCGTTCTATTCTTCGAGAAGATGTTTGAAGGTCGGATGTTTTTTACTGACCACCTTCAAAACATGGGCGCTCAAATCATTCTCTGTGACCCTCATCGTGTCGTCGTCGTTGGTCCACAGACATTGCGCGGTGGTCGTGTGGAGAGTCCAGATGTGCGCGCCGGAATGGCGCTACTGATCGCTGGGCTTTGCTCAGTTGGTAAGACAGAGATCTACAATATCCACCAGATCGATCGAGGGTATCAGCGGATTGAAGAGAAGCTGCAGAGATTGGGGGCAGCGATCACTCGAGAGACCGTTGAATGATTTAGGTCATGGCCAGCAGAATTAGGAATAAAAAAAGCCGGCCATAGGGCCGGCTTTTCTCGTTTAGCCTGTACCGACTTAGTATCGGTAGTGACCGGGCTTGAATGGACCGTCAACAGCGACACCGATGTAGCTCGCTTGATCTTCACTGAGCGTCGTGAGGTTCACGTCATACTTCTCAAGGTGAAGTCGGGCGACCTTCTCGTCGAGGTGCTTTGGTAGAGTGATAACCGTCTTACCGATCTCCTCTGCGCGCTCTTGGAGCTCGATCTGAGCGATGGTCTGATTGGTGAACGAGGCTGACATAACGAGGCTCGGGTGGCCTGTCGCGCAGCCAAGGTTAACTAGTCGACCCTCAGCAAGAATGATGATGGAGTGACCACCACCATTTGGTCCATGAGTGGTGGTGCTGAACTTCCACTCGTGAACCTGAGGCTTAATCTCGATCTTCTCGACCTCACCCCTCTCCTCCATCGCTTCAAGTCCAGCGATGTCGATCTCATTGTCAAAGTGGCCAATGTTACAGACGATGGCGTTGTGCTTCATCTGCGCCATGTGCGCGGAGGTGATGATGTCCTTATTACCCGTCGCCGTGACGAAGATGTCGAAGTTCTTCAACGAATCTTCAACGGTTACGACGTCGAGTCCGGTCATGCAGGCCTGGAGAGCACAGATAGGATCGATCTCAGTGACAGAGACCTTTGCGTTCTGACCCTGAAGAGCCTGAACTGAACCTTTACCCACATCGCCAAAGCCACAGACCAATGCGCGCTTACCGCTGATCATGACGTCCGTCGCTCGCATGATTGCGTCGACCAAAGAGTGGCGGCATCCATACACGTTGTCGAACTTGGACTTGGTAACGCTGTCATTGACGTTGATGGCGGGGAAGAGAAGGCTTCCGTCTTCCATACGCTGGTACAGACGGTGAACACCGGTTGTCGTCTCTTCGGAGACACCACGAACGGACTCTGCGAATGTGTGCCAGTACTTAAGGCCCTTCGCGTCTTGTACGTCAGCCAAAACCTGGAGAATAATCGCCTCTTCGCCGTTGCTGGCAGTTGCAGGATCAGGACGCTCGCCCTTCACCTCATACTCGTATCCAAGGTGAATTAGGAGAGTCGCGTCACCGCCGTCGTCTACGATGAGACTTGGTGCGCCTTCTCCGGCCCAATCGAGTGCCTGAAGTGTACACCACCAGTACTCCTCGAGAGTCTCACCCTTCCAAGCGAAGACAGGTACGCCATTATTATTGCGGCCTACGGCGACTGCAGCAGCAGAGTGGTCTTGAGTTGAGAAGATGTTACAGGAGACCCAGCGAATATCCGCGCCGAGATCCTGGAGAGTCTCAATGAGAACCGCAGTCTGAACGGTCATGTGCAGTGAGCCCATGATTCGCGATCCTGCGAGGGGTTGGCTGGCTGCATACTCTTCGCGAAGAGCCATCAGGCCAGGCATCTCGTGCTCGGCGAGCTCGATCTCTTTGCGACCAAAACGAACCGTCGCCTCGGAGAGATCTGCGACCTTGTTCTCCAGACCACTGAACAAGGGTAGGCCCGTGCTCATAAAGGTCTTCGTATCTGACATTTCTGCGGTCATTGGGTTCGACATATCGTTATTTCCAATGTTGGTGTTTTCGGTCGTTTTCATAGTCCTGCTGCCTCTCGAAGCGCTGCTGCCTTGTCCGTCTTTTCCCAGATAAACTCTGGCTCTTCACGACCAAAGTGGCCATACGCCGCTGTCTTCTTGAATATTGGTCTCAGTAACTGCAGATGTTCGATGATCCCTCGAGGTTTCAGTGGAAAGTGCATTCGCACCAACTCACTGATCTTTTCTTCAGCGATCTTTGCGGTCCCAAAGGTCTCTACGTAAACCGAGACAGGGTCAGCGACGCCAATGGCGTATGCCAGCTGCACTTCGGCGCGGCTCGCGAGACCAGCCGCGACTACATTCTTTGCGACGTAGCGAGCCATATAAGCAGCGCTTCGGTCGACCTTACTTGGATCCTTACCGCTGAAGGCGCCGCCACCGTGACGACCCATTCCGCCGTATGTGTCGACGATGATCTTCCGTCCGGTTAGGCCACAGTCGCCCTGGGGACCACCGATGACGAACTTACCAGTTGGGTTAATGTGGAAAGTGGTCTCTTCGTCGATTAGCTCTGACGGGATGATCGCGTCGACCACCTCTCGGCGAATACCGGAGCGAAGCGCTTCGTTACTCAGCTCAGCGCCATTATAGACCTCATCGTGCTGGCTGGAGATAACCACAGCGGTGATACGGTTCGGCTTTCCGTCGATGTACTCGACTGATACCTGGCTTTTACCGTCCGGTCGGAGGAACGGTAGTGTACCGTTCTTTCGTACCTCAGCGAGTCGAGCGGTGAGCTTGTGAGAGAGAAGAATCGGGAGCGGCATGAGCTCTGGAGTCTCATCGCAGGCATAGCCGAACATAAGACCCTGGTCACCAGCGCCCTGCTCGGCGTGGTCTCCGCGTCCTTCGTCTACGCCCATAGCGATATCATCTGACTGACGATCGAGGGCCATGAGGACGCCACATGTATCCGCGTCAAAACCCTTCTTCGAATCGTCATAGCCGATCTCGCGGATCGTCTTTCTGACGACGTCAGCGTAGTTGATCTGCGCAGTAGTAGAGATTTCACCCGCTAAGTTGACATACCCGGTCTTGATGAGGGTTTCGCATGCAACTCGACTGCGAGGATCTTCTGCTAGAAGTGCGTCAAGGATCGCGTCAGAAACCTGATCTGCGATCTTGTCTGGATGTCCTTCCGTCACTGACTCGGACGTGAAGATGTAAGTGCCCATTCATAAGCTCCGACGGGAAAAAAGTGCCAAATAATGCTGATTTAGATAGTCCGTGTCAATAAGACAGCAGCTTCCAGACACTGAAAATAGCTGTTCCGATACTGATCAGCACTAAGATCCACATCCAAGATGGAATATTGGCTCTCCTTTGAACCGGAAAACTAACAAGTTTTGCGACCTCCTTATCCGCATCAAAGTAGATCACACCGTCGGCGTCACCGAAGATGAAATACTCCATTAATTGGCGACGCGTTTTTGCTTGATTGGGGTTCGCTTGGTTCCCTGTTTTTACCTCGACGAAGTAGGTCTTACCGTCTCTCTTTACAACCCAATCAGGCGTTACTGTGACAGCTCTCTCTTGACCATTAACGATCCAATTATATGAGATCTCAGGATGTTGCGAGATCGGCCGGTATCCCAGGGAAGCGAGCATATCACCTGCTTGGTCTTCCATTTGGCGGCCGCGATCTGCCTTCGCGTTGATCTGTCTTCGTTGCCACCAGTTCCGGATACCGCGGTAGGAGGCCCAGCCGACAAGACTAATGAAGATCAGGATAAAGAGGTGCTCCATAGAGCGGATTGTGTCCTACGTTGATCGCTCAGAGAACCCTTTTTAGAGCGTCCTCAGCATCTCTGGTGTATGAGGTCAGCAATGAACTGGAGTAAATACATATTTCTGGGGCTTTTTCTGACCTTTGGTTGCCCGTTAACCCAAGGATGTAAGCCCACGACAGAGTCACGTACTCGACGCATGGCCCTGAAGGACGGTTTGAAGCAAGCGAGAAGTGCGAGGTACTTCAAGCCTTTGGTGGCTGGTGAGCCAGTAGATGATGCCCGCCTTAAGGCGATTCTAAGCCGGGGGTTTGGGGCCCTCGCCAACGAGACAAAACAGACTCAGTTCACCATCGAGAGTGAGTTCGTGATCCCTGTTGAAGGTGCGGATGATATTCAGGTCTCTGACCGGGCTCTGGTCCAGATTGAAGGACCGACACGTTGGAGATTGACCCATAGAACTGAGTGGACCGAACACGGTCGGATTCGGTCTCTTGGGCGTCGATGCATTCGGATAGGTAATGAGTTTTATACGAGCGCAGAGTTTGGTCGGTTCACTCTCATCAAGACCCGAGGGCAAGAAGATGACCGTTGCCTCAAGCGACCGTTTGGCCTGGTCGTCGGTTGGCTGGACCCGATTCGGAGTAGTCTAGCGGCTCAGATTAAAGCAGATGGGGAACAGGCAGGGGATCGGTCTGTAAGAATCAGCTTGAGCGGTTCCCAAGATCGAGACCTTCATCCAATTCCCTTTGCTTGGAGAAACCTCAAATCAGACGCAGACACATCGGCTATCTTTGGTCCGCGAGAGCACTTGTATTCGAGTCGCGCCCGTTTGGATTCAATGGCAGGTGCCCTCTCATTAAGAAGTGATAATGCGCTCCTTCTCTCTGCTGATCTATCCGCTCGTTTTACCGCCAAGAAAGACAGCCAAGAAGCCCAACTGAGTGTGGCGGTAACCGTCACTTCCGAAAAATACTCTGGGAAGATTACAGCACCTGAGAGCCCCAGAGTATCTAAGGACCGACCTAGGATATTTCAGGACATGAAGTCGCTCTTGGACATCGACGCCAAGCGGTCGTCGAGTCCCTCCTTGCCGAAGCCCGGTGATGCCCCTCGACTCGTCGTAGGTGCAGACGGTAAGTTGACGACCGACAGAGCCCAATCAGCTGGCGGCGAAGACTCGCCCCCGCCCGCCCCAAAGCGGGTTCCACAGGATGAGGATTTGCCTAGATGACACGTCCAGCTCATTTTCAAGGCGCTCAGCGCGTCGTCATCAAGATAGGAAGCTCAGTGCTGCGGGACGGCAAGAACTTCGATCGAGCGGCGTTCGCTTCACTTGTACGAGGAATCAGCGTCCTGCGAGACGCAGGCATCGAATGTGTTGTTGTTTGTAGTGGCGCCGTCGCCCTGGGTTTTCCTCTGCTTGGTCTGGAGACGAGGCCTTCAAAGATAGAGCGGCTCCAGGCGGCAGCGGCCGTGGGCCAAGGTCGCTTGATGAGGTTCTGGTCCGACGAGCTAGGTCATTATGGGGCGATCGTCGCCCAGGTCCTTCTGACCCACGATGATCTAAAGGATCGCCGTCGGTATTTAGCCGCTCGTCACACCCTACGTTCTCTGCTTGAGCTCGGGGCGATCCCGGTCATCAATGAGAATGACACCGTCGCAATCGATGAGATTAAGCTCGGTGATAATGATCTCCTCTCCAGCCAAGTCATCAGCTTGGTTGAAGGTGATCTCCTGATTTTGCTCTCTGATGTCGATGGTTTCTATGATGGCGATCCAAGAGCACCGGGGAGTGTTCGGGTGCCATGGGTTGATGGCATCACTCACGTGATGGTTGACGCCGCTGGTGGAAGCACGACGGGTCTAGGAAGTGGAGGTATGGCGACTAAACTGCAGGCTGTCCAGCAGGTGGGTCGTCTTGGTGTCCCATCTATAATCGCGAAAGGGAAGAACCCAGGAGTGCTCGAGAGCCTCTATGCGGGGGATGACCAAGGGACCTGGTTTGCCGCATCGTCAGTTAAGCTAGGACGGCGTAAGCACTGGATCGCTTACGCTGGCCATGCTCAAGGCGCAGTTCACGTCGACCAGGGGGCAGCAGATGCCTTGGTTAGTGGCGGCAAGAGCTTACTCCCCATCGGTATTACTCGAGTAGATGGAGACTTCCAGATAGGTGACGCTATCGAGGTTATTGATCCCAGCGGCTCGATCTTGGCCCGAGGATTGGTGACCTGCGACGCTCCGACCACCAAGAAGAACGCTGGTAAGCGGACCGATGACATTGATAGCCACACCTTATCGACACTAGAGGTCATTCATCGAGATGATCTCGTCTTGCTAGAGAAGAATCGAAGCTGAGGGTCGGCTCAGTACTGAGTGAGATCAATGGAGTAGACTTGGACGCCGCTCGTCTCTCTAGCGCCGGCCGCTGTCGAGATTTGTACGGTGCCAATGATTGCGCTGCTTCCAGTGATCGCGACGCTGTTCGAAAATCCGAGAGCGCCCTGATCGCTAATCACTGTCGCCGACTCAAGCCACCCGGCGTTTGTGAGTACGTTGAGCCTCAAGTCGTTATTCGTTGCGTCCTGATACACAACTACGGGGCGACCAACAGGATCATACATCGCCGTTGGTGAAGCGCCGATGTATTGGCGTCCTCCCCACTGACCTGCATCGACGATATTGACGGTACCTTGTCCATCCAGATTACCGCGGTAACCCATGAGCGCCCAGGTGCGCTCATTGGTAAAGAATAGCTCTATGGTCCCTTCCCTCGAGAGCACGGCGCAATGTTCTCCAACGCGGTGCTCGCTAAAGTCAGAGTAGCGTCCACCGGGATCAAGAGAGCCTAACTCAGCGAGGTCTCCGCCAAGCGGCTCAATTTGAAAACCTGACTGATCGCCTGCGGCTATGAAGAGCTTTCCTTCTACCGCATCATGAAATGCAACGACCACCCGATCTCCATCGAGGGTCATACATGGTTTTACGCCGTACTCCCGTGGAAGAACCCCAAACTCTGTGATCTCTGAATCGTTCGTGGGTCGACTGGACAGGGTATGAACCTCAAAGTTCTGAGTAGCGATGGCCACGTTGGAGCCCACGGTGTAGCGAATACTCGCTTGACCTCCTGGTCCGCCTAGGGCGGTGTAGATCAGATGGCTGCGCCCATCTTGATCAACTCGGAGTTGAACATAGTGACCAGCGTCTCCGCTCTCATCGATGACGATAGGGCCAATCCACGTACCGTCTTCTTCCCGACGCATATATCGCAGCGCCTGCTGGTCGAGAGCGTAATAAGCGATGTGGACTCGGTTGCGATTGTCTACCTCAATTTGTGGAAAGTATCCTCGCTTGGGTCCAGATTGAGTGAGACCTAATCTAGACGTAGATGGCTCGATAATCGCGTTCTCTGAACCAGGGAGACCATCCAAATAGGTGTGAATCGGATTTTCGGTGTCGGCGCCTTCGATCAGAACTAGATCTTCGAAGTTGGGATCGAAACTCGCGAAGATGGGGCGTCCATTCAAGAGCGCCATATCTGCCTGGCGCGCGGTGGACCCAAGCTCATTACCCAGACTCTCTACGCAGCGGCATTCAGCCTTAGCAAAATTGCACACCGGACCATCATATTGTCGAGGATTAACCACGACTCTGACGGTGCCATCAGGGCAGGTCTGGTCGCATTGGCTAGGGGCCTTTCGACACAGTCGACGATGGACAAAACAGGCTTCGTCCGCGCTGCAGGAACCTCGGCATGGAGACCCAAATATACAGGCGCCCTCCACGCAGCTACTGCCGTTGGCGCAGTCGCTATCGCCATCGCAGACTGAGGAGACACAATAATCTCCTGTGCAGACTTGTCCCGCGGGGCAATTTCTATCGTTACAGGCATCCGGAGGAAGGGAGCGACATACGCCTCCTTGGCAGCTCTGTAAAACACAGCATTCGCTGTCGTCAGAGCAGGCCCGCTCAGGTAGACAAATATTTCCTAAACAGATCAATCCTGCTGGACACTGGACATTATCAGTACAGGGTATGTCGGGGGCTGGTTGACTATCCTCACACCCAAAGATTGCGATCAGAAGGACCAAGAACATCGACCAACGACGCGCACGACCAAGCAAAGCGAAGCAGCAGAGGACGCTCAAGAACACAGTAATGGGACTCGAAGTGGTCGCGGTCGTTGAGCATCCACCGCTCTCTGAACTCAAGAACTTTAATTGCGCATGATCTCTCGCTCTTGCTGAAGGAATAAGGACTTCTGCGGGTGTCTCGTCCAAGCTTCGGTAGAGGCCCCTTTGAGCCGCACGGATCAGGAGCGTCTGCTCCTGCGCAAACTTCAGCATTGGCTCTCTAATGGTAATCCGGCCGTTCTTCGCGCCACGTAACGGACGCCAGGGGCCGTCTTGAACCCGATACTGATACACAGGGTCGACCGCTCCAGGCGCTGCGACATCAAGCTCGACAGCGTCTCGTGACAAACGTCGGAGCGACGCTTTGGTGTCTACTCCAATCGTGAGTCCGTTCTCCGCCATAATTCGTTCAAAGGAGAAGAAGATGCTCAGGTGATCATACGCTTGACCGGCGGTGACGATCGACGTGATCCGGGCATCATATGGGACATTGACGAGAGAGCTTAGTAGCCCTTGAAACCCAAAGCTAAAGTTCAATCCGTCAGTCAGGAAGCTGCCGAGGGTAAGATCGATCAAGGCCCGCAGTAATGAATCAAGATCATCGGCCTCTAGAAGCTCATTATACTCTATGACGAGGTTGCTAATCGTGGGCGCTTCTCCAGCGAGGCTGAGCTCATTCATCGGTGTCGCTTGAACAATAAGGGACAAATCAACGTCGACTCGAACACTGGTCAATCGCGTCCATCTGCCCTCAAGATAAGCGTACATATCGATGCCTAGGTTTGGCATTTGTACGGACATACCAGCCTGGGGCGTTCCTCGATCGTCGGGGACGGAGACAAACTCTAGAACTGGAAAATTCGCTTTCGAGAACTTGGGATCCAAAACAACGATCACCGGTCTCGCTGTTCGTGTCAGAACGGAGAGGCTTGGTAAGAATATACCCAAGGTGTCGGTGTCGACCCTCCGGTCTGAAGAACTCTCTATGGTGTCACTGTCGAGCTTGAAGCATAGGAACCCTGCACGCCAAGCGCTCCAGAGCGCTCTGTTGATTGTACTCTCGGCGACACTCACACCAATATGATACGGATCACCAAGCGCGTCGAAGCCCGTTAGAGTAGGCGCGGGGCCTACAGGAAAAGACGGCTCTCCAACGACTCTAGGAACACAGGGGTGGCCGACACTCTCAGTGCCGACATCAATGGTTAGGCCCAGCCCTGGGTTTTGTCCTTGTCCATCCACGTATACGAGCCCATCGGCGCTCGGGGCGACCAAGAATTGAAGTGGGTGAGCGTCGTTCGGCAGCGGCAGGTTCTCAGATAGAGAGTCTGGCTTGAGGAGGCCCTCTATCTTCAGGCTTTGATCACTGACGGCCGAGAGTCGTTCATTAATCAGTGAGCTCATCACGGGGGCGAGCACGGTGGAGATCTCTGAGCGGAAGCTATCATAGAGTGACTCGGTGAGCTCGGCGCCAAGTCGACTTAGGCTACAGACGAACTCACACTCCTCCATGCGGCATTCGGGGAGCGTCTCGTCATATTCGAGCTCAATACTGAACTCGCTCATCGAGATCTCTCGGAGTGTGACTTCGACCTGAATCTTCCCTGCTTCATCGATGCTTGGCGCCAACAGCACCGATAGGTCAGCGACGGCGAAAGAAGCATTATTGGTGCCGGGGTTGAGTCCATTTTCCACCCGACAGGCCCCATCTGCGATGATGCTGAGACCGACGATCCCATCATTGATTCTCATTCGAGCGTCGCTGATGTCCAGACGTATTCGAAGCGGATTGGGGAGAATCTCAAAGTCTAATTGGGCGCTTGGAATGTGTAGGCCGACAGAGATATCTCGTCCGCGCACCCCGAAGCGATCGTCACCAGCTTCGAAGGGCGGTACCTCGAATTCAGCCCAACCTGTCTCATCGACCGCGAGCAGTTGGCTGACCAAAGCGGTACGGTTGTCGTACGCGAATTGGACGCCTTGGGACGTAATTACCGTGTGGATCGCATCTTCAACAAGATTGGACGAGTTGCGGACAAAAGGTTCGCTCTCTTCAGAGTCGCATCCCTGAAGACCACTGCCGGAACTACATCCGACGAGAAAGAGGAAGCATAGAAAGCGAAAGCGCATAAAGTCTCTCAATCTGACACTTGGTTACGTCCATTGGACTTCGCCCGATTTAGTGCGCCGTCCGACGCCGCTACGAGCTCAGCCGTATTATCCATACCCGGATTGTAGCGTCCGACACCGATGCTCACGGTCACAGGAATCTTCCAGCCATCAAACCTAAAATCCATCACCTCGATGGTGTGACGGATAATCTCAGCAAACTTGAGGGCATCTTCGACCTCGGTCTCAGGTAGAACGACCATAAACTCGTCGTCTCCATAGCGAGCGAAGATCTCTTCCCGTCTGATTCGCCGACCGAGTTTAGCGCCGATTGTTCTCAGAACATAGTCGCCAGAGAGATGCCCAAATTGATCGTTAAGCTGTTTGAAGCCATCTACATCAAACATAATCACCGTCATTGGACGGCCGTGACGTCGGCATCGACTCAACTCTCGATCGATAAATTCATCGAGGTATCTCCGATTATAGATTTGAGTGAGGCCATCGATAATCGCCAGTCGATAGATCTCCTCATGATATGCGGACTCAATGTCGTCGGCGGTAAGAAACTTCAAGATGGTCCCGCCGACCTTTATGAGATCACCATCACGTAGCGGTGCTCGGTCGATGACGTGTTGGCCGACATAGGTTCCATTGGTGCTCTTCAGATCTTCAATGAACCAGCCGTTCGTCGTGAACTCCAGCTGACAATGATGCCGCGAAGCGCTCTCATCTGCCAGACAGACACCCGCCTCTG
>CALELH010000012.1 GCA_937902595.1 uncultured Myxococcales bacterium | reverse complement strand
GCTTACTCATCTGGCATGTATCCCCGCCGATGACAGCCCGAAATAACTGAGCCACTCCGAGGGCGTCTAGGAGCGCGCGAGACAGCCCTTCCGGCTTGTTCGTCACTAAGGCGAGCTGCTGACCTTCGGAGTGGAGAGACTCGAGCGCCGCTGCGACCCCCTCATACAGGCGGGTGTGGTCGGCGATGTGCGCTCCGTAATCGGCTTCATAGCGCTCCTTGAGGTCTCCATACGCCGCCTCCCCCTCTGCAGCGAACAGCTCGGCAAAGCAAGTTCGATATAGGTGTTCCATACCTCGATTGACGTGAGGTCGAATGAGCGAACTCTCCAGGTTGGCCAGGCCATAGGTCCCCCGAACCCGCTCCACTGAACGAACCATATCGACGCGGCTATCCTCGAGGGTTCCATCTAGATCAAAGGCAATAACCGACACTATTCCTCCGACTTCGAAGCGAGATCTTCGACGCTGCCGGAACCATCACCGAGCTCAGTCACCGTCCGCTCACCGCTTCGAGATCCCTTGTACGCGGTAAAAGTATTGGCGTTGTGAGTCCGTACCTCGTGGGCCACCCCGCCGGGGATAATAAGAATGTCGCCGGCCTCGAGAGTCACGGGGCCTTCATCAAAGTGGAAGGTGATCACACCCTCAACCGCGCCACGGATCTCCTCAAAATCATGGGAATGTCGGCTCCTTAAGAACCATCCAGGTACGGTCTGTAGATCGTAGGATCGAAAACCGAAGCGGGCCATCGCCTCCGCGACCGACTCACTCGTCGGGGCCGTCTGGTGTGGCCATTTGTGAACAGTAACTCCGTTAGGCATTCCCATGGCTGACTCCTCTAGTGCTACGACGCCATTTGGCCCATCGCTCGCGAAACAGTCAAGAGAGGCATTTTTTCGTCGTGACGGCCAGCGACCGATCAATTACCCTTCCGCGATGTTCGCTGAGGTCGGAGACCACGATGCCCACCGACGGTCTGTTGAAGAAGACTGCCATAATTCTCGCCGTGATGATCGGCCTAACTCTTGGGATCGGCTCTATGCTCCCAGATGAATTCCAGGTCGAGCGCACCCTCGTCGTGAACGCTTCTCCCGATAAAGTCTGGCCCCATATTAGCCAACTCGCTAAATGGCCCAAGTGGGATCCGTGGAGCCACGCCGATCCGCAAATTCAGCACAAGTTCGTCGGTGAGCCAGGTGTGGGACATATGATGCATTGGGCAGGCCCAAGCTCTGGTCGGGGCCAATTCGAGACCGTTGAGAGCACGCACCAAGAGTCAATTGGTTTCAAGCTCACCGTTCCACAAGTCTCAGAGCCACGCTTCCTGTCTTTCAAGCTCGTTGACCTAGGCGGCAAGACGCAGCTGACATGGCTCATGCGCGGTGAAAATTCCATTAGACCGATCGGGAACTACTTCGGTCTCGGCATGGACCGTTACATCGGGCCGATGTATGAGCAGGGCCTGAGCAATCTTAAATCGCTCATCGAAACGGGGAAGATTGTCCTCCCAAAGAGCGACAGCCGACCCAAACCTGTTCAATAGAGTCTTGCAGCGTCGGCTGATTAAGAGCTACGCGGCGAGGTCCGTCGCTCAGCCATCATCTCGTCACGAAACGCCATCTCTTGGCGTGTCAGCACCGACTCAGCGTCCAAGAAATCAACGACGCTCTGCTTGCTCCCGGACGCCCCGTCTAACCAAGAGGCACATTCGAGAATTCGCCGCTCGTCGACGAGGCGTGTGGTGTCACACCAGCCTAGACCATGCCGCGCCGCGAGGATGGCTCCAGCGGCTGCCCCGGAGGTCTCACTCGCGCCTCCGTCAAGGAGCAGACGTCCCAGAAGCTCATCTGGCTCAGCGTCACTCTCCAAAGCCAGCTGAATCGCCTTAATCAGCTGCCCATACAGACTCAGGGGCCCAGCCTTCACAGCGAGAACATCGTCGAGTCTGTCGAGGCCGAGCGTTCTCACCTCAGGCTCGCCTCTTAGATCGTCGATAACGCCGGAGAATGTCGGCACCTCTCCGCTGATCAATCGAGCAAGGATCTCTCCAAACACGACACCAACCAGAGTCGTCAAATCATCTCCGTAGAGGGCGTTCAAGGTCGTCGCTGTAGCTCGCCTTCGCTCGGCGGCGTCCCCCGTATTCAAGAAGGCGACCGACGCTCCAATAGGTCCTGGACGAACCGTAACGTCTTTCGTAAGGCGCGACGTATAATCAACGCGCTGACGATGGGCCATACTGACGAGCCCACGGGGAAAATTGCGCCAAGCCCCCGCCTCGAACCCCGTCACAACCCAGTCGAGCGAGCTGTCGCCATCCGCGTAGGCACACGCCATCGCCATCTGTGTCTGAATTCCATGAAGGCCACTCATTCTGAGTATGCGTCGGATGGGAAGAGGGAGACCACGCGCTCTCCGTGGCCACTGCTCAAACGGGACGTCGTCGCGCCCGAAAAACTCCTGAGCTTCTGTACCACTCCATCCCGCGGAGAGACCGCAAGAGGCCTCTCCAAAGGCAAGTCCGGCGAGGGTCGCCCCCGCGCCGATGCTCAAATCAGTCCGCTCGATAGTCACGTGTCCCTCTTAGCCCCGGATGAACGAGTTCGTTCTCTCCTGTTCCCGAGCAATGCGCAAGGGCCTCGATCACCAGCGCTCAAAAAGCGGGCTGAGGGACATGTGAGAGCACGCTACTCGCGCTCTATCACCGCGAAGAGGTTACTCCCTCGCCGAAGTACTCTCACTAGGACGTCTCCCTTCCCTTTCGAGAGGATGCGCCTAACCTGCGCAGCGGTCTGGACCTTCTTCCCATCCAGCTGAATCAAAACATCTCCAGCCTTTAGGCCAGCCTTTGCGCCCACGCTGCCAGGATCAACGCCGGACACCACGACGCCACGAACGTCTCTCTCTAGTCCAAGTCGCTCCCGAGTTCGCTGGTCTAGACGACCTAGTTTAAGCCCGAGGACTCCAGCCGAGCTCGATCGACTCAGCTTTGGTTTTTCCCCACTCTGATCGGTAAGCTGGCCCAGGACAACATCAGCGCTCTCTGGCTCTCCATCTCGGAGAAAACGTAGGCGAACCTGAGCATCGGAGCCCTTCATCGCGATCGTGTTTCTCAACTGTGCCGGAGACTGCATCGGGAGACCGTCAAGATGGGTGACGACATCTCCAGCCTTCAACCCGGCTCTGGCTGCCGGAGTCTCGTCCATCACTCCGTTGATCAAGACTCCGCGCGTGTCCGCCTCAATACCTAGGCCTTGGGCCAATTTAGAGGTCAGAGGCTGAATGCCGACCCCGAGCCACCCGCGATTGACTCTGCCATTGGATACCAAACTCTTCATAATGGATTGGGACATGCTGGTCGGTATGGCGAAACCGATCCCCTGATATCCGCCGCTACGACTGACGATGGCTGTGTTGATTCCGACCAGCTCACCTCTGGTATTCACCAGCGCTCCACCAGAGTTGCCGGGGTTTATGGCGGCATCAGTTTGGATGAAGTCCTCATAATCCGTAATCCCCATGTTCGCTCGACCCTTCGCAGAGACGATGCCCATGGTTACTGTATGACTCAAACCGAAAGGGTTACCGATGGCCAGAACCGTCTCCCCCAAACGCAGCGCGTTGGAGTCACCGATGGGCATCGCCTTCAGGTCTTTTACATCGCCCAAGACCCGAATCACCGCGACGTCGCTCTTCGGGTCTGCACCAACCAATTCGGCTTTACGCTCCTGACCATCGGCGAGCGTTATCGTGATGTCGTCAGCGTCTTTAACAACATGACTATTTGTGAGTACGAGCCCGTCTCCCGACACGACGACCCCAGAACCGAGGCTATTGCCTCGCTGAACGGGTGGCCGGCCACGCGGTCCGAAGAAGTGTCGAAAAAACGGGTCCATATCTGGCCGGCGACCGCGGACAACCGTCTTTGACGACGAGATGTTGACCACGCTCTTTACTGCTCTTTCGGCCACATCAGGCAGCTGCTTCCTGACCTCACTCATCTCTGCCTGCGCGTGGCCAATCAGAGTCAACCCAGGGCTGTGAGACGATAGATCTAGGGTGAAGGAAAACACTGCTGCACACAGCGCCGATCCAGCCAATACAAACCGAAAGATGCCTTTACTAATTTTCATGGAGTCTTCTCTCTAGAATACCTAAAAAACATGCCATGCCGTCGATAACGTAAGCGGAGATAAAATTGTTCCCTTTCAGGGAATAATTAGTCGTCATTTTGTCGAAAAACGCTCGACATGATCCACGGAGTCAGACACGTACGAGCAAAGTTTGAGCACCTCTCGCTCCACCGACCGCCACGTCTCCTGAGCGATACCATCGAACTTCGCCCTCTCGGCGGTGAACTCGGCACGAGCGGCCCGAACGTCCTCCATAATCTCATCCCCAGCCACACGCGCTGATTGAGCTGACACCTTAATCTGCTCCATACGTTGCCCCAGGATCGAGAGAACCTCATCGGCTC
>CALELH010000011.1 GCA_937902595.1 uncultured Myxococcales bacterium | reverse complement strand
GAGCCGCCATTCGCAGGGCAAACCGGGCCCGTTGGAGGTCACGAGAGCGGAATCGAAGAATCAGGTTAGAAGCTGAACGTACTGCGCGCCACCGAGCCGAGGCGAACAGAGCTGCCAGGATTCGAGAAGCAAGAAGAGACCGAGCGCGACGAGCCGCTCGTGCAGAGGCCGCGAGACGAGAAGCCCGCCGTGTCGAGCGACGGAGGTCCGAGAGCAGGCGTCGTGCTCATGCCGAACGACTGAAAAGAGCGAAAGCAGAGCGTCTTCGTCGACGCGCCACGGCGAGGCGGGCAGCACAGGCGCGAAGCCGCGCTGCAGCGGAGGACGCGCGGCGGAAGGCAGCTGTCGAGCAGGCCCGGCGTCAGGCTGAGGCACGCCGGGCAGCCCGACGCGGAGAGTCTACTCGCCGGGGGCAGAGACGTTCGGATCGCCGACGAGCCAGGCGTTCGAATCGCCGGGCTTCACATAGAAGTCGGGCGGCATCGAACGGCTCAAAGCGGCGCAGAAAAAACCGGAAAAAGAAGCTGAGCTTCAACCTCAATAAGTAGCGTTCAGGGTCTACTCAACGAGTCCGATGGGCCAGGTCGTGACGAGATAGGGCAGAATCGCGCTGCCGGTATCGTGGAGTTCACGGCTCACCTGAACATCACTCAAGAGTCCGGCGCCTCCTCCGGGGGCGCCAAAGAGGCGCCCTTCGATCTGAAGACAGTTTGGCGGAAGGATCTTGTTGGGCCCCTCGCCATTTATCAGCACAGCGCCACTTACTCGGGCGCAGAAATGTCCGGCGGGATCCTCGTCCACCTCAATCTGACTGAGGTTGTTCACCAAGACGTGTTGTGGTCTAGCTCCGATGAGTTCGTGAAATCCACTGGTGCCTCTTTCGACAAGGATCGATGAAAAGCCTGCGCTCAAGGATCTGCCCTCCCCCACCCTGTACCAGCGATTGCCGGCTTCGCCCCGGAGGGGGTTGAGTGGTGCTCCGGAAGAGAATCGTTGCGTGATCCGACCATTGACCATGAGTGGTAAACGTCGAGTGGCTAAGCCGGCATCGTCGAAAGAACGGCTGAAGCGGAGTCCATCGAGGTGTGGGTCGTCGATCAAGGTTAGGTTCTCGGACGCAACTTTGACACCGGATGGCATAAACTGAACAACACCTGGTTGAAACAGTCGGGAGCCAGCCTTCCGAAGAAGCGTCTCGAGCACTCTCGGGTGGATCACGATCGGCATTGGCGACCCGAGCGGTAGAGTTCTGGGGTCACCGACCTCAGTCGGCCTGTTTCGATAAGCGCGGGCCCCCATTAGGGCTAGGGGTAAGAAGGATTCTGGGCAATGAACCTGAATGACTCGCTCACTAAACGCGTGGTCGAACCTAATGAGGGCCTCCAGGTGGCCTGTCAGCGCCGTCTGGACGCCACGGGAGCGGGCAAGCACAGCACCAGATACACCGTATTTGACGCCCCCTTCCGGGCTCGTTGTTTCCTTAACGCGCTCAATCTCATGCAGACAATTATCAAGCAGCGCCTCGGAGAGCTCTGCCAGTAACGCCCCGTCACAGGCAAAGTCGGACAACTGAGGATCGAATGTGAGCGGAACGGGAAACGCGGAGGTCGGTGCCGCGGGTTTCTCCTCATCAAAAGGGCGCAGCTGATTCTCCGCGAGTTCAAGGGCTTGGAACCAGGCCTCTTTGGTGTCGCCTGCTACGATCGCTTGGCCCATATGCCGGTCCCGAAAGATTCGAGCGCGGGTGACCTTTTTCGGATTGTTGGCCAGCGGCATAGAGCGCCCGGCTTCGAAATAGAAGCCCCACTGGTCTTCCAGTTGAACGTTGATCTCTATTTCGTCGGCTGTAACAGGAACGCTACGCACAAAAGCCTGGGCTCTAGCCGCGATCGAAGCAAGGTTCTCCTGCAGTTGATCGGACCCGTAATATGGAGTGTCTAGCCGCCCGCCCATGATCACATCTCTTATTGATTTCAATCGATGGTAATACAGACGGACATTTCGTGCACCTATGGCAATTCAGCTAATCGTGCATGTCCTGATCTTGTGCACCAACTCAATGGACGGTCTCGCGTCTTGAATCCGAAAACCTCCTCCTGCCAGAATGTCCTGGTACACCCGGGTATGTAGATCATCGAACCCGCTTGAGAAATCGAACGCATCTTCCCCAATTGTAAGCGCTCTATAGGCATGGAGCCCCTTTTCAAGGTGCCCTTCCGGGAGATCGGCAACATTGATGGATAGAGACCAGTTTACATTGGCCCCCTTCAGCTCAAGTCGGCCGCGTAGGCGGTCCGGGCTTCGCTCGAACACCTCCGTCCTCTCCACGGCTCCAAATAGCCACAGCAACAGGTCGAAGAAGTGAATACCAATGTTCATTGGCAATCCACCCGAACTCTCGTCTCTTCCTTTCCAACTCTGGTGATACCAGGGACCGCGGCGAGTGATATAGACGAGCTCGCATTCCAGCTTATCCGTGGACGTACGTGCGAGCAGCTTCTCTCTAAGTCGCTGAGCTTCGGCGTGGAGTCGCAATTGAAGGACCGTGTATACCCGGCCGCCATACTCCTGTTCGAGCTGCTCCAATTGGTCAAGGTTCCAAGGAGTGATTACGAGGGGCTTTTCGCAGATGGCGTCTGCGTGGACTCTCAGGGCGAGTCGGCAATGCGCGTCATGCAGGTAGTTCGGCGAGCAGATGCTTAAGTAGTCAACCGAGTTTCCTTCGCCTCTTCGGCGTAGCTTCTCCAAATGTCGATCAAATCGTTCGACCTCGGTAAAGAAACGACAGTCTGGGAAGAATCGATCCAGAACGCCCGCACCGTCATAGGGATCACAGGCAGCGACCAGCGAGTTACCCGTCTGGTGGATAGCCTTCAGATGGCGTGGTGCGACAAAGCCTGCAGCGCCGAGCATCGCAAATCGTTTCATCAGGAAGCCCCTCTAGTAGGATATTGTCCTACATTATGCACTTCGTCCTATGTTTGCGCCAGAACCAACTGGATTGAAGACCCTAGCCTGGAAGGTATCGGGTGTTTTGTCGCCTTCCCCGTCGAATAAGGAGGCCGCTCTTTGCCCATCCTTTGAGTCTGCGGCGAGCCACGTCGGCGGAGCAGTTTAGAGCAGTCCTAACGGACTGGTTCGTGAGCTTTCCGTGTACGTTCAAGAGTTCATGAATCTCTGAGGGCAGCCGGTCTCTCTCTACTTCGACCGTTGTCCCGCGGCTGGGCAAGGGCGGCGCTTGTGTCGATGGCAGCGGTGGCTCCCCTTCTGCTGGCGCACCAAACAACAGCTGAAGATCCGTGAGTTCGAGCCGGCCCACGGTTGTGGGCTCATCCGAAAAGAACGCGTCAAACAGCGCTTGCTTTCTCGACTGAGTGCGGACAACCCGATCTTCCACTGTCTGATGAGCGATCAGCTTATAGACGACGACGGATCTGGTCTGGCCGATGCGGTAACAGCGATCCATGGCTTGGGCTTCGACCGCCGGGTTCCACCATGGATCGAGATGGACGACAGTGTCAGCGCCCACAAGGTTGAGACCGGATCCACCAGCCTTCAGGCTAATCAGGAACACCGGTGGTCCATCTGGTTCGTTCCACTCTCTCTGCAAAGACGCGCGGTCCTTTGTTTGGCCATCCAGATAGAGATAATCAAGGTCTAAATCAGCTAAGTCGCCGATGACGCGTTTCAGAAAGGTGGGCCATTGACTAAAGACCAGGACTCGCCGACCGGTCGCGACGGACTCGTGGAGAATCT
>CALELH010000010.1 GCA_937902595.1 uncultured Myxococcales bacterium | reverse complement strand
CAGAGCGCTCCTTGCCGGAGCCTTTCTTATCGCCGTCGCCTGTGACAGCGACCCCTCGTCAACGACCAAGTCGTGGGAGACAGCCTTCGACACCACGTCGACGGGCGCCTTTATGTGTGCCTGGGGCAGTGGCTCGGACACAATCTGGGCGGTCGGTGGACAGCCGGACAAGAGAGACGTCTACACCTTCGATGGCGTCGCATGGAGCCAGGCCAATGTGCCGGACGGCCCTCTCCTTAACTGGGTACATGGCGCAGATGATGTGCTCTGGTATGTCGGTAATGAAGGCCAAGCGCTCCGTACAGAAGACCAAGAAATCGAAGTAACCGAGACGGGCGTCACTGCTCCGCTCTGGGGAGTCTGGGCCGCAAGCGCCGACGAAGCCTGGGCTGTCGGTGGAGACGCGAGAGCCTCGGGAGACCCCGATCCCGTTCTCCTTCACTGGAGAGACCAACAGTGGAGTCGCGTCCTGATTCCAGAGACCGACCGCAGCTTTCGAGCGCTGTTTAAGGTGTGGGGTACAAGCGCTTCGAACGTCTACGCCATCGGAAGTAAAGGCATCATCCTGCACTACGACGGAGACTCCTGGCGCCAAGAGCTCTCGGGCACAGCCCGTGATCTTGTGAGTCTCTGGGGCACTGGGCCCGATGAGATCCTCATAGCGGGCGGGCGCGCCAACGGTGTTCTGGTGCGCTGGGATGGTGACGCATGGACTGCCCATGTACTCGAAGGCGAACCCGGTATGAATGGTGTCTGGATGGCGCCGAACGGTCAAGCGACGGTCGTTGGCATTCAGGGACGTATCTTGAGCGTTGAGCCCCGAGGCTTTGATTACGAGCGCGAAGAGAACCCGAATCGTACTCTCCTGCATGGTGTGTGGGGCAGTGATTCCGGCCACAGGATCGCCGTAGGTGGTACTCTCGATCGCAGCCCCCCTTGGACCGGGGTTGCTCTTGAGACCAGACCCTAGTTTCCTTTGCTTCAAAGAGAAGTTTGTTTATTTCATCGCTCACAGAGTAAGTTTTCAGAGATATGGAGATCCATCGAGACATAAGGAGGACCGGGGGCGTCTATGCCTCCGTGACCCTGATAGCTGCGCTGTCATTCATCGCCTGCGGTGATGATCTTGCGGACCATTCGGTACCCGCTGAGGGGGTGATGGCCGCGATGGGCTCTATTCGACCTAACGCCACAGACGAAGAGCGAGGTGTCTTCGAACGTGGTGAAGCGGTCGCGATGAAACGTTTCGCCCCCAGTGATGGCCTGGGCCCACTGTTCACACTCACCTTCTGCGCTGGATGTCACGAAAAGCCAGTGTTTGGGGGAGGAGGCGGCCGCTACAGGGACTTCTTCATCCATGGTCAGACGACCAGCGACGGTGTGTTTATCCCAGGTGGTCAGCGCAGCGGAATTCTCTCGGCATACGGGCTCGACCCCCTTCCGCTGCGCCCAGCGGCCGATCCTGACGCAAACACCTTCGCCCTAAGAAACCCGATCCCCTTCTTTGGTATCGGTCTGCTGGCGGAGGTGACTGAAGATAGCATCCTCGCTCACTCAGACCCCGATGACCGCGATGGCGACGGCATTAGTGGGCGGCCGAACTATGACCGAGGCTTCGTAGGGCGATTTGGAACAAAGGCTCAAACCGTGAGCATCGAGGGTTTTGTACGCGGCCCTATTTTTAATCATTTAGGCATCACGAGCGACCCTCTGAGCGACGCGCTCAGAGCGCGTCTCCCCGTGCCTTCCGCGACGGCAGACGATGATCCGAGATTGGATGAATCCGTTGGGCGCCTCGCCGTGCGCCGTTTTCATCAGGCCGCGGCCCCATCAGAGCCACTCAACGATGATGACGGCATACCGGATCCTGAGCTGAGCGAAACCGAGCTCTTCGAGATCGTGAGCTGGGTGATGCTCCTCGCAGCGCCGGAGCCGGATCCGCCGACTCCAGCGACCAAACGCGGGAAACGTGTCTTCTCTCAGCTCAACTGTTCAGGGTGCCACGTTCCCTATTTGAGGAGTCCTCGTGGTGCGGTCTACGCATACACCGATCTGCTGCTCCACGATATGGGCCCAGACCTCGGTGATGGAATCGAGATGGGGATCGCGACTGGCAATGAGTTCCGCACCCAACCACTCTGGGGTGTCACAGCGGTCGGTCCATACCTGCACGATGGACGAGCAGACACCCTCCAGCAGGCGATCCTGTATCATGGTGGCGAGGCTCAGACTGCTAGAGATGCGTACGCTGCGCTGGCGGAGAGCGACCAGGATGACTTACACCAATTCCTACATTCTCTCGGTGGCAGCGCACAGGCAACCGAAGGCTTAATCCCGCCCGGAACCCCCATTCCAGAGGTCGGCTCAACGGGTGGGCCCACTCGACAACTCTTCGATGATGAGCCCGAACTCTGGCTCGCCGGCAGGAGCTTCTTTGACCGTGACCAGTTTCTGGAAGACGGCCTCGGACCACGGTTCAATGGGGACAGCTGCCGGGCATGTCACTTCGATCCAACCCCTGGAGGAGCTGGACCTTCCGGGGTGGACGCCATGCGTCATGGTTCCATCGACGACGAGGGCAACTTCGTCTATCCCGAGGAAGGTACAGGCCTCGCCAAGCTCGCGGTTGTCGGGCATCAACGCCCTGAAGTGAGCGAAGCTATGCTCTTCGAAGTGAGGCAAACCCCCACGGTGTTTGGTGTAGGTCCGCTCAATAGTGTCCCACCAGAGTCAATCATCGAGAACGCAGACCCGGAAGACATTAATGGAGATGGAGTCCGAGGCGTGGCAAACATCCTCCCTGACGGGCGCGTGGGACGCTTTGGTTGGAAGGCTCAAGTCCCGTCTCTCAAGGAGTTCTCGCGGGACGCGGTCAGCGTCGAGCTTGGTTTGACGGTTCCTCCGGCCGAGGGCCTAATCTTCGGCACTCTGACTGACAACGATGATACGCCCGACCCGGAGCTGTCTGACGCCTCGCTTCAGGCGTTGACCTTCTATATTGGCCAGCTCGCCCCGCCCGCCGCAAAACGCGATGTGCCCGGGGGGCGGCGCCTCTTCGAATTTCTTGGGTGTACGACGTGCCACATCCCAAAGTTGGACGGCCTCATCAGCGATGTGCCCGCCTACACCGACCTGCTCCTACACGAGACATCCTCATCGGATAGACCGGGCGTCGCGGATGGCCAAGCGAATCCATTCCAGTACCGAACACCGCCTCTGTGGGGGCTCTCGGATACAGCTCCATACATGCACGATGGCAGCGCCGAAACAGTTCATGATGCGATCATGGCTCATGGGGGCGAAGCTCAAGTGTCGAGAGACGCGTTCGCAGACCTCTCCACCGAAGAGCAGGCTCCCCTCATCGAGTTTCTAGAGAATCTTTAGCGAGCCCCACAAGGTTAAGGGCTAAAGAGATCGGCCAGCCGCGCGACCCTGAGACTATTCTTCCTCTTCGGGAGGCATTGCGGGCGGGTCCGGTTCAACGGGATCGGCGCCGGCCTCGGGTACAGCCTGACCCGCGTCAGCCGCGGCCTGTACGCCAGCGTCTTCAACAGGCTCAACATCTGCGTCTACGGCCGGCTCCACAACGATTCCGGCGTCCTCATCATTGGGTACCCCAGCGTCCTCCACTGGTGGTGCGGCGTCGGGCTCCGGCATGCCCGCATCCTCCTGAATCTCACCCGCGTTTCGACAGGCAGCCATCTGCTGCTGGCACGCCGCCTCACAGCTTGGCCTATCGCGACACATAGCGTCGCCGGCGCAGGTCAAGAAGTCGCTCCACGCGTTCTGTGATTCCCGAGTACCCTCCTCGTTACAGTCTCGTCGACAGGCAGCTTGGTTCACCCCAGGTCGACACGCCCAGAAACACTCAGCGATCTCGGAGCAGGTGTCTGCTCCTATGGGCCTTCCGTCGTCTACACATGTATCGATCTCATCTCCGCAGTTCATCTGCTGACACTCGGGGTCACCATCCGGGCACCGATCGTTGACGCAATTTAAGGCATCTATATAAAGCTGATGAGACTCTGGGCTGGTTTCATTGATACAGCGCACACGACAATTCCCGTCGCCATCCGGACATTCATTTATACAACGAAGCAAGAGATTACAGGAGCCTTCGCCTTCAGGCTCTGCCTGTGGTCCAAAGCATCGGTCCAGTTCGTCTCCACACTGTTCGCGCAGACACACCTGGTCGATCTGGTTTGCTCGGTTTATGCATTGGTTTGCGCGGAGACAGTTGATGATATTCCCAAAGCGCTGTTGAGCCTCCGGAGTGGCGTTCATGTAACACTGGTCGACGCACGCTTGATTACTGTTGCACGTACCCAGACAGGTGTTGAGCGCAGTGCACTGAGCGATGACTGGATCCGCCATCTCTGGCGGATCTTCACCGCGGCAGATCGCCGCAAACTGCGCGTCGTTCTGCGCGAAACGGATGGAAGCCTCACAGGAGTTGTGGCCACAGAGTATATCTCCATAGGCCCCATTCTGAGCGCACGTACGCTCGCACATGGTAACGACCAGGGGTCGATCCGTTGCGTCCAGCTCACAGGCCCCGGCCAGAGCGCAATCGGCGAGCCAGCGACAGGCTTCAACGCAGGTATCAACCCCAGGGCCACACTCAGGGGGATCTGGCATGTCCGGCTCTACCACGGCCATGTCTGGCTCGACCACCGCCATGTCTGGCTCGGCCACCGCCATGTCTGGCTCGACCACCGCCATGTCTAGCTCCACCATAGGGGCCGCATCCACGGACGGCGCCCCAGCATCTTGAGGCGGCATACTGCCCCCCCTAGCGTCCCTAGCGACGACCGTCATGTCACCCTGGACCACGATGGTGCTACTTTTGCTGTCCGAACCATCACATCCAAAGATCAACACAGCGATCGACATCCCCAGCACAGAGCTGATGTGATTCCATTTCATGATGGTAAGACCCTCCAAGCCCGTAACGGCCGAACCTTATCCCCTCCCGGGGAAACAAGACAAGTCTTGGCGGCGCAATACTATTGAGACAGGATAAGGACAATCGAGGAGAGCGATGCGAAAACTCCGAAAAACAGGCACCTCTGCGCGGGAGATTGGTCGCGTCCATGGTGAATCCTCTACGGTCATTGTGAGCTCACACCGAGGCCAAAAGAGCTTTCGTTTTGCGGAGAATGATGGGCTCATTCAAGGCGTGATGCATGGAGACCACCCGTTGGACTTCAGGTCGGAGTACTTGGGTGGTCAGCTCGCGGCCGCGGTCTGCCACCCATCGCCCCAAAGGGCGCTCTGTCTAGGCCTTGGGCTCGGGGCGACGCCTCGGCTCTTGCACGCCCTCTTCGCCGGTTTACAGATTGACTGTGTCGAAGCAAACGACGCAGTTATCCAAGCCGCCTACACATATTTTGACCTACCAAAGCGAGACGACCTCGTCGTGATTCACGACCGCGCCGAGCACTTCGTCGCTCATCGCGCCTTAGACACCAAATACGATCTCATATTTCTAGACTGCTATGACGCAAACGGGGTGGCTCTCGCCTGCACATCAGATCCGTTCTTCGAACACATAATCACGCTCTTGAGCCCTGGCGCTCTGCTCGTTCTGAATCTCATCCCTGGACGCGTCGGCGTTGATCGACTCAGAGCCCAAGCCGTCAAGCGGCTAAAGAGCCCATGGATCATCTCATGTCCCAAGAAGAGCAATCAGACGCTCTTCGGCGCTGTCTCAGCGCCACTCGATCTGGAGGGTGTGGTCGACAGAGCCCGTGGCATCGACATACATGTAGCCGTGCCATTTCGAATAGAAGAAGAGTTGAAGCGCGGCTACCCCATCATCTGATGGGGCCTAGGTCACTCAGTGGTTAATGCAGGCAGAGATCTCTATGCCGCAGTTCACTTGCTGACAGTTCGCGTCGTTGGGTTGGCAGCCCGCTTCTTCGATGCAGTCGATGGCAGCCTCAAACCGACGATACCCCTCCGGGCTCGCCTGATTAATGCAGCCATCCACGCAACGGCGGTCGCCGTCCATACAGGCGACTAGACAGTTGTTGAACTCTCCACAGGTGAGCACACCAGTGGGCATCGGTGATGGACCAATGCACGCCTCGATCTGTTGACCACAGGCCATCTGTCGGCAGTCACCGTCGTCGGCGGGGCAGTCGGCGTTTTGAAGACAGTCAATGGCCGCGACGAAGAGATCATAAGCCATCTGACTCGAGGCGCTTACACAGTTGTCTGTGCAGACGCGGTCTCCCTCGGCGCACTCATTGAGACATCGGTTGAGCTCATAGCAGTCCCCATTTCCCATCGGAGGTGGAGTAGGCGGCCCAAAGCATGCTTCAAATTGTGGTCCACATGCGGCGCGCTGACAATCACCGTCCTGCGCTGGGCAATCGGAGTCACGGACGCAATTGATGAGTGACTGGAAGACATTATAGCCCTCGGGGCTCGCCGATCGAGCGCACGCCGACACACAGGCATCGTCGCCCTGGGGGCAATCATTTAAGCAGTCATTATATCCGGAGCATTCCGCCATTCCCCGCGGTACGCTGACGGATCCATAGCACCCAGCAAGCTCCATCTCACATGTCGCTAAGAGACACGCGATGTCACCCTCCGGACACTCTGTATTCGTCAGGCACTCCTGCATCGCGACGAGCTGATCGAACGACATCTGGCTCGAGGCGACGACACAATTATCGCGACAGTTCAGGTCATCCGCTTCGCACTCACGCAGACAGTCATCCAGCTCCTGGCACGTCCCCTCACCCATGGGCGGAGGTGGTCCTGGTGGAGGTGGACCGTAACAAGAGTCCAGTTCAAACAAGCAATTGTCGTTCATGCACTCGACGTTGTAGGCACCGCCAGGCTCGTTGCACGCATGTTGGCTTCCGCATGCAAAGATGGCGTCGTAAAGCATCTTCGCCTCATCTGAAGCTTGATTCCGACACAGAAGAGAGCAATCGGCTTCCTCACAGCCGCTGAGGCATTGGGCCAGCGCGATACAAGCTTCATCACCTTGAGGCCTGGGTGTGCCCATATCCGCCTCCATGGTTGCGTCCGCCCTGTCGCCAGCACCCTGGTCCAAGCTGGGAATCATCCCTGCGTCTGACGCTGATGGTACGACGGCATCGATGGATAGACGCGGCGCGACGTCGCGCACCTGTGCGTCCAATGGAGCGAGATCGTCTTGCTCGGATCCCGCGCAGCCAAACTGAGCCAAAGAAGTAAAAAGACAAATTAGGATCAGTGAAAAGAACCTAACCAAGACTACCTACCTTTCCTGCCTCCCCCCCCCAGAGGAATAAAAGTAAGGTCGCAGGACTCACCATCAAACGACCGAAGCGGTCACTTTACGGGGCCTGCCACCCCTTTACCAGCGCAAGAATACCCAGCCTGGACATAATGATCCAATTACTGTCAGAGAGCGATCTCTCTACACTGGTTCTTTGCTCCAACGTAAGGAATCGATTCTTTGATATCATCGGACGATGGTTATTCCCATCCGACGATGGTAAAGACGGGCCTCGCGACTCGTTATTGGTACAGGGAGTCGATGAATGAAACGCATCGGAATAATTAATCGTGGAGAGCCGGCGATCAGGTTCCTCAACGCAATGGATGCATTGCGCCGTGAGGAAGAAGACGCCCCTGAGTCCGTAGCACTGTATACGGACGCAGATTTGCACTCAGTGTATGTGAGGTCGGCCGATCATTCTGTGAGAATTGGCGAGGGACGAACAGCGTACCTTGATGCCGACGCAGTGATCGAAGGTCTCAAGAGCACCGAATGTGATGCAGCCTGGTTAGGCTGGGGGTTCGCCTCCGAGGATGGTGAGTTTTGCACCGCTCTCGAGGAAGCTGGAATTACGTTGCTCGCGCCTCGTCCAGAGGTCATGACGGCGCTAGGCGACAAGATCAGAGCCAAGGAGCTGGCGGAGGTCCATAAAGTCCCCGTAGCCCCGTGGTCTATCGTCGACAGCCCTGAGGCGGCCGTCGCAGCCGCGGATGGGATTGGATTCCCGCTGTTGCTGAAGGCCGCAGGCGGTGGTGGCGGGCGTGGCATTCGCCTCGTCCACGCCATCGACGAAGTCGCCGAAAACTTTGTGTCTGCCCGTGACGAAGCCTCTCGCTCCTTCCGTAGTGAAGGGGTCTTTATGGAGAAGTTTGTCGCCAGCGCACGGCACATCGAAGTCCAGGTGCTTGGCGATGGTGAAGGCAATATTCGGATCCTCGGAGTCCGTGACTGCTCACTGCAACGACGACGACAAAAGGTCATCGAAGAGTGTCCGGCCCCGGCGCTCCCTCAGCGCATCT
>CALELH010000009.1 GCA_937902595.1 uncultured Myxococcales bacterium | reverse complement strand
TGGGCGGCACCGATCAGAAATTCAACCTGCTGATGGGGCGCCATTTGCAACAGGTATACGGGCAAAAGCCACAGGCCGTGCTTACGATGCCTCTGCTCGAGGGTCTCGACGGCGTCAACAAGATGTCGAAGTCGCTCGACAACTATATAGGGATCGACGAATCGCCCAGCGACCAACCTGCGGATTGCGGCGTGGGTGCCTGCGTTGCATCGCCGCGCTGCGTGGATGGCGCCTGGGTCTGCGAAGCCGGCATGGCGGGCCCTGAGCGATGCTTGGGTGATGGGGTGGACGAAGACTGCGATGGGATGGCCGACGAGGGCTGTGCCTGTATCGTCGGTGAAGAGCGCCCCTGCGAGGCCCTGGGTGCGTGTGCGAGCCCAGGCAATTCGGTCCAGCGCTGTGAAGAAACCTGCCAGCAGGGTGAGTGTAATGCGGCCTTCGGCGCGTGTGCCGGTCCCATCGAAGCCGTCGATGAAATCTGCGATGGGCTGGACAACGATTGTGATGGGACTGCCGATGAGGACCTCCAAGAAGCCTGTGGCCCCGATGTCGGTGCATGCCAGCCTGGCATTCGTCGCTGCGTCGGTGGCGAATGGAGCGAGTGTGAGGGGGGGCAAGGGCCAGGATACGAAGTGTGCGGCGGCGGTGATGAGGATTGCGATGGACGCGTCGATGAAGTCTCGGTCGAAGTCTCCATTCCCATGCCTTTGGCTGAGGAAGAGTATTGGAGAAAACCGACTTTACGTGTTCTGGACGGTGGACTGGCGGTCATTTTGGAGCGAGATGCTCCGAATCATGCAACGAATAAGGACTTATGGATTGGTGTTTGGGAGCTTGACGGCACACCCCGAAGTCCATTCCGTCGGGTTTTACTGCAGTCAAATGGCTTTTTTACCGTCGTGCACGAGCATGATAGATCCGGTCTGATCATCGCGAATTCGAGGCCAGCTGGATTCTTGCCCGATCTGCCCGATGTATGTGAGTCAGGCAGGGAAGTCTTTGCTCTTGACCGGACAGGAACGGTCACAGATATCATCGGATGTGTGGTCCGATATCATGGTCTCGCTACTTTCGGGAGACCCCACTGGGTCAGAAGAGCACTCCTCGCAGGCGACTGGTTCGTGGATGTCATGAATCAGGAAAAACGTGGTCCGTTCGCGTCTTTCCCGAAGGCGGATCTGACTATCCATGTGATGGCAAAAAACATCATTACGCCAGCGTCTGAGCAGAGAAATAAACATGACCCCCAAGTGCCCATCCACGATCCATTATGCAGTGGCCAATCCTTGGATTGCGCGTTTTTTGACGCGGTGATGCGCCCCGGTGGATTACTCATAGCGGCCTCTGACGGAGAATCGCCCTTGATTCAATTGACGGATGGATCCGGCCGGCCCACAGGGGGTCGTATGACCCTAGAAGGTGGTCCCGTCTGGCCCCGGTTGACTCGAGTTGGCGATACTGTTTACGCCGTTTGGGGCGCAGAGCCCATGCGATTTCTCGCCTATGAGCCCGACGGGCCAGGCGATGTGATTCAGCTCAATTTTGACACTGAAGGCGAGGTGATTGACCTCACCTGGGATGGTCGGGCGCTGGTGGTATGGTCGCGGAGTGACAATCGAGTCTTTACCCAGCGAATTTCGCGAGAAGGTGAACGCCTTGGACCCCCTGTACTCAGAGCCCTGGAAGCCGGCGAAGATTGGCGGGACCGAGGTTCGCGGCGTGTCTTTACGACCGAGGCTGCCGTCAGCGTGGCCGGCCAGGATGCATGGCTGGAAAGCGACGGACGGTACAGACTCAATTTACGTATCGGTGGTGCTGCTGAGTGTGGTGCTGCCGCGCCAATGTGTGCGGGTGAAGGTGAAACCTGTGATGCCGTGGACGGTGATTGTGATGGCCGAATCGATGAGAATGTCGTGGTCGACCCCGCTGAATGCCTGACATCGATGCCGGGCCCGTGTGCATTGGGTAATCGAGTTGGCTGTGGGCCTTGTCGTCCCCAAGAAGAGGCGATCGCAGCCATCATCGCTGAGCCGCAGGTCTGTGGTATCGATCGTGATTGTAATGGGCGAATCAACGATCCTGATCCCATCACGGTCGAGGCCATCCCTGAGCATAGCATTGAGCCCTTCTTGTGCGAGCGCCCAGAGTGGGAAAGATACTGCGGGCTGAGCGAGCAAACCAGGATGGATGACCACCGGTGGGACCTGATCGACCATCGGGACCGCCCGGTCACGCTCTATGCGGGCAGAACATCCATAAACGGGTATGACTCTGTCGCAATCGGCCCTCGGGGCAGTCGAGGAGGCAATACCCTTGGTGTCTTTAAAAACCGGACATCGGTGGACAAAGTGCTCACCTTTGCCACTGGAAACGATTCGATGTGGATGGGCATACTCAGACCCCAGGGACCCTCGTTTGGGTTGAATCCTCAACCGACGATTTTCTTACAGCAAATCGATGTCGAAGCGGGTCGCGTCGGTGAGCCGATCACGCTTCCACTGCAAGAGGAACGATTTCATATTTACCCCACACTCTCCGCCGACCCTGATGGTTTGACCCTGATCTGGGAGGTTGCCAGAAACCAGAACGATCGGAATCTTGAGCCAAGTACTGCCGACATTTGGCGGGCGCGGTTTTCAGCAGACGGTGAGATTCTCTTACGCCCAGAGCGTTGGATTGAAAATGGGGTTGGACCCAAGATGGTGCCTCTAGCGAACGGAACACGACTCTTGGTTTACACACGACATGCGGGTGGCCCGAAGCCCGATGAACGATTCAGAGATATCATCGATGCCACCCATGAGGTCGTTGCTCGAGTGATTGGGGCTGACCATCGATTAAGCGCACCGACTGTGATCGGAAGAATGACCTCATCCTGGGCTTGGCTACGCGAGGATGAAATCGCCATCGGTGCCGGGCCAGCGAGGCCTCAAGTCATGGTCGGTCCAAATTCAATTCTGGTGGCCTGGTATCGGAATTTCTTGGGCGCGCCCCCCATCCAAACTGCAGCCCTTGATTTAACCGGAACCCCCATCGATGCGGTACCGCCCTCGCACGCTCAGAGTACCCTACATGGGAAGCTCTTGAGTCCACCGATGGGGGTGGTCGATGGCGATGGATTCTTCGTAGCAACGCGCACTGGATTGCTACATAGATTTGACGCGAACGGTCGCGATGAAGGCCTTGTTCAGGTTCTACGTAACCAATCTGTCGTAGATTTAGTCGGCATGAGCATCGACCCTGAGACCATCGAAGGTGTGTATATCTGGAGAACGCCCCTAGAATCGGGCGAGCGAGCGGTCTATCCGCGCTGCGCCATGCCCTAACGCGCATGGCCCTCGTCTCTCTAATCGCACCGCTGACGAGGGGCCCTCCGGACACGGAGCTTCACACTCCGATTCGTCTGGCACCTATTCATTGCACCTATTGCGTTTAGTCGTTAGGAAAGTGGGCCGGCGCTGTCCCACTCAAGAGGTGTCCGGCACCTGGTTCGGCACCTGGTTCGCGTTTAGTCGTCAGAAAAGTGGGTCGGCGCTGTCCCACTCAAGAGGTGTCCGGCACCTTGTTTGCAGGCGCTGTCCCACTCAAGAGGTGTCCGGCACCTGGTTTGGCTTTAGCGAACGTAAATGACAAAGCGGAAATTGAGTTCGGTACAGGTACCTTCGAACCACCGACCCTCCGTGCGACAGCGGTCCTGAAGTCCCCAACCCATACCATAATTCCATGCATTCCATTGCGGGCAACCGTCTTCGCAGCAGCCAATACGCCCATAGGCCCCATCTGCCCAATCGTCGCATTTATTGTTAAAATTAGCCCAACCAAAAAATACGTCGACAACCCCCAAATTACTTTCCTCTAAGTTGTTGCCGTCTAGATCCTTTCCGCCTGCGATTACATTAACATTAATCACGCCGTTTTGAGTTCGCATTGGAACCTGGTTCCGCCATGACTCCGGCATATCAAAATAAGTCCAATGCCTCATGCTTTGGGCATCGGGTTCTTGGAACCCAATGATGACTTGTCTCGCCGTAGTGCGGATAGCTTGAGTATTATTGATATAAGATTCGGTGTTCCGTCCATCGGCGCGGTCAACACCAGGCGACTGATAGACACGCGTCCACCCGCCACCAGCAACTTCCATATCACACCATAACCGGATACCTGCACCATTCTCGTCAGGGAAGATATTTTGAGAACCACTGCGCGTATTGGGTGCAGACTGCAGCAGCTCTAGGCATGACGAAAATTCATTCAATTGGCACTGATCGGTACAGCGGTCATCATTGTTCTGATTACCGTCATCGCATTGCTCGCCCGGCCCGGCAAAACCGTCACCACAACGAGGGATCTCACAGATATTGGTACACTCATCTCCATTATCTTGGTTACCATCATCGCATTGCTCGTCGGCTTGAGTGATCCCATCGCCACATCGCGGGAGGGCGCACTCATTAGTACAGGCATCGTTATTGACCAAATTCCCATCATCGCACGCTTCACCCGCTTGCGCGAAGCCATCACCACAGCGGGCACGCTCACAAATGATTGTACATCGGTCTAAATTGCTTGCATTGCCATCATCACACTCCTCGCCCGGCCCGGCAAAACCGTCACCGCAACGCGGGTTCTCACAAACATTGGTACACGCATCCGTATTGACTTGGTTCCCATCATCGCATTGCTCGTCGGCTTGAGTAATCCCATCGCCACATCGCGGGAGGGCGCACTCATTAGTACAGGCATCGTTATTGACCAAATTCCCATCATCGCATGCTTCACCCGCTTGCTCGAAGCCATCTCCGCAACGCGCGCGTTCACAAAGGCTCGTACATTGGTCTAAGTTGTCAGCATTACCGTCATCGCAGGCCTCCCCAGGTTGGACGAAACTGTCGCCACAAAAGCCTGGGCGGCATAAGGTCGTACATCCATCGGCATTGTTGGCATTTCCATCATCACAGACCTCACCGGCTTGAACGATTCCATCACCACATACCGGTAGGCGGCATTGGCTGGTACAGCCATCAGCATCATTTGGGTTACCATCATCGCACTCCTCTCTAGGGCCTACGATGCCGTCACCACACACGGCGTTCTGGCAGCCATTCGTACACGCATCTGTGTTGACTTGGTTCCCATCATCGCACTCCTCTGTATCGCGGCGGACCACGCCGTCGCCACAGCGGGCCACGGTACAGGTGGCCGTGCAGGCGTCGCCCGCATCGACATTCCCATCATCACAGACCTCGCCTGGCTGTAAGAAGCCATCTCCGCAGTAGGGAAACCGACACGTCTCGGTACACAGATCGCTATTGTCAGCGTTCCCATCATCACATTGCTCTCCCGGACCGGTAATCCCGTCACCGCATCGGGCCCTTTGACACGCATTGGTGCAGCCGTCTGTGTCCACTCGATTACCGTCATCGCAATCCTCGACGCCTGCTTGAAGGGAACCATCACCACAAACCGCAATTCGACACGCATTGGTGCACTCATCGTCGTCCCGATCGTTTCCGTCGTCACAGGCCTCCACACCATCCTGAACAATGCCATCTCTGCAACGGGCATTCAGACACTCATTTGTAC
>CALELH010000008.1 GCA_937902595.1 uncultured Myxococcales bacterium | reverse complement strand
TAAGTATCGGCGGTCTCGCCCTCATGTCGCGCGCAGCATCAGAAGGCTCGGAAGACGCTCTCGTTTCCTGGATTGAGGCCCAATTCAAAGCGGCATCAACGCCCCAGGAAATCATTCTGATGTTGCGGGTCATCGGTAACTCCGGGGCCGACCGACTCCTTCCACTGGTCCGGCCGTACCTGACCAACGACGACGAGACGTACCGCCGTTTTGCTGCCCAATCTCTGCGGTGGTTTCGAACGGAAAAAGCTGAATATATTCTGCTGGAGATTCTCCAAAATGATCCTGCGAGCGCGGTCCGGCTTCCCCTCGCAGAGGCGTATCAGTTCCGGCCCATCAAAGAGTCTATCGTGCCCAAACTTATCCAGGTGGCGCTCTCCGATGAATCAGACCAGGTGCGCCTGACCCTTGCCTCTAATTTATGGCGATCCCGATACCGTTTCCCGGGCATCGAGGCCGCCGTCCGCAAACTCGCCAAGGACGACCCAGATGCGAAGGTCCGTAATGACCTTACCGAGCTGGTTGGAATATCTAAGTAGACGCAAGACTCGCTATCGGGACCTGGTGCCTGAAACAGATGCCTGAAACAGGTGCCTGATTGGGCCGGACGTCGGCTGCGGGCTTTTTCTTTTTGGGCGTCTGCGGAGTACTCGCGCCGTCCGTCCTCGCCGTACCCTCCAGGTACGACTGCGGAGTCCGTCGCTCCATGCGCCACAACTGACTCAAAACTAAGCCCACATCCCTACGGCGTTGAACCTATCCCTGCGGCTAGAGGACCGCTGTGTCGCACAAGGCGCGTTATGACAACTCGGTTGTACTTGCCCGAAGGGCTTTGAACTTCCTATCCTCCTCCGTAGCTGAGGCTTGTCTGCGCCATTGTTTAATGGCAGGCATACGTCATGTGATTGATTGAGGGGGAGAGCCATATGAAGAAGTCCATTCGTCCAATCTCAGCGGCGCTGTTTTTTTCATTCCTGGGACTCCTTGCCGGAGACGCCTTGGCTCAGAAGGGGAAGTACGACCCCTTCACCCTCATGAAGAGCCTCAAGAAGGAAAAAAAGAAGAGCGGGGCCAGAGGCTCACGCGGCCCTAAACGTCTTCGTGAGGGGGCGTTCAAACTCATCAAGAAAAAGACTGTTCCGGTCTCTGGTGGCGCCAAGCTGCAGCTCGCGGACATCATCAAGGCCAATTTTGGTGATGCTCAGAAGAAAGAAGGCGCGCGCGGGGCAAAGAGCCCCAAGAGGCGTGGTCTGTACATCAAGCCTGCCGTCGAAGAGCATGCCATCGAGACCAAGGACAGTTTCGTGGTCGCGAGACGGACGACGTATGTGGTCAACGATCCAAAGAAGCATGGGGCTAAGGGGCACCGGGGTAAGACCGGGGCTCGTGGAAAGAAGCGCGTTAAGAAGGGCAGCTTTGACCTCAAGAAGATCCCGAAGAAGCGTCGGAGGTTCTTCAAGAAGGTCGTCATTCCTGCCATCAAGAAGCTGCCCAAAAGTCATCCTTTCAAGAAAGCCTATGCGAAGAATGGTATGGCCGGCGTTCTGAATGCCTTCGCCGACGGAAAGGGGGATTACTCCGTCAACGACGAGGTCGTCGTACCCAAAGGAAACCCTGTGATGACCGATGGTCGCGTCCGATTCACCGGGGTCTTCAGTACGTCAAAGAAAGGCAGCCGTGGAAAGGCGGCCCGTTTTCAAACTACCAAGAAGATCGATTGGCTTTCAAATGTGACCAAGCCCAAATCGAAGAACATCAAAGATAAGCCGCTTAAGCCGTATTCCTACCGTGAGGAGGGCGGCGAGCTCAGTTATACCCATGAGTTTCTGACGGGCTGGACCTGGTCAAAGCATTTCAAGAAGAGCCACCACAAAGACTACTGGTTTCTTGAATACAAGTTCTGGGCCGAGGTGGGGTTTACCATCGGTTTTCGTGTGCCTGTCATGTTCGAAGGCAAGATGAGCCCCGCCTACATTCGGACAATGTCTAACCGTGAAACAAAAGACACGGCGGGCAAATTCTCCGTGAAGCTCAGTGCTCACGTCTTCGATGCCAATGAGGCATATTACAAGTCTGTTGGATGGCATGACAAAACGCCCCAGACTCGGGGCAAAGAGTTTCCGTTTCATTTGTACGTTGGCGCGGGCGCATTCGTGGAGGTCTGCGGGAGTAAAATCTTCAATTTGTCGATCAGAGAAGAATTGGACTACTCCCATGATCTCCAGCCTGTCTACGGAAAGAATCAGGTCCTTAAGATGAAGGGACCCGGCGACAAAAAGTATAAGAACGCCGCTTTTTACATCCCGGCGGAGATTACGCAGACGGTATTCGGGAAGCGTGGCGGGGATCTCTGGGGCAAAGCAGAGGGGCTGATCGGAGCTGAGTTCGGCGGGGACGGTAGTGTTTCTGCTCGAATCAAGCCCGTCATTAATGGCAAGACCGTGGGCAAGGGCCAGACGATTACTCTGTCTCGTGGTGAGACCAAGACCGCCGGTCCCTTTACTGTACCCAAGCTGAGTAAGTATGGCAGCACGAGCTACGGCTATAAGATCGATGACCCCAAGTACCGGTGGAAACTGAAGATCCGCCCGGCCATCAAAGCCGTTGTCAGCGGTGAGTGCGACTATTTCTGGTGTGGCTATGTCGGCCCGAAGACCTATGAGCTGGGACCCTGGTACCCGGTCGGTTGGATCCCACTCGGCAACATCAAGCTCAACCGCCATCAGGACACGACGCCGAGCTACACGGTTGAGGATGGGAAGAAGCAGTTTATCAAGGAAGAGATCAAGGGTGAGTCTTCCATGTATGTGTGTTTGAAGTCCCATGGTGGCCAATACATCCACACGAGCAGTGACCGGCTGGAATGGGCCTTCGCCCAGTACAAGAGCTGTGGACTCAAGACGACCTTCAGGATGAGGACGATGAACGCGAACGGCAGCTTTTCCGACGCACCCATCATTCATGGACGCCTGGTCAGCCTGAAGTCTGCGCTCGGACGCTATCTCTCAATCGACAAGAGCGGGAAGTTTCTGGCCAATAAGACGAAGCCCGGTCCCGATGAAATGTTCAAGGTCAGTATTCAGGGCGCGAAGAAGGGTCAGGCGCTGAAGCATGGTGACAAGATCCAGCTATTCAAAGGTATGAATAAGCCCAAGAACAAGAAGATGGCGATCATCGCGCCAAATGGTGGTGGTGGTCAGATCGTTGGATACAAAAAGGGGTGGAGAGGATCCGAAGCTCTCTTCACGGTTGTGCCCAGCAAGAAGCGGAACTTCAAGTGGACGTGTAAGGACGGAAAGCGTGATGGGCACTCCAATTGTTCGGTCAGGAAGATGAGCGGACTAAAACCTTTAGGCAACGCATGTACTCGGGATGGCAAGGGCTGCCCCTGTTATATCGATAAGCCCAAGGGCGCGAAGAAGGGATATGTCTGGTGTGTCAAAGAACTCGTAGGCCGGATGGGTAAAACCAAATATACAATCTCCGGGAAACCCAGGGTTTGTTGGAAGACGGCTCCAGTACGCAAGAAGGCGAACAAAATCTCTCTAGTAGCAAGCACAGAGATCACGTACTGCCAGCTTGCCTCTTTCCGGACGACGGACACAGCAGCGTCCTGTACAGCCAAAAGCGTGCCACTTAAGCTCAAGAATGGCGCCACTACAGACCACATGAGGTTCCGTCAGAATCATAAGGGCTGTCCCTTCTGGATCAGCTCCAAATATACGCAGATCGCGGCCCGCGCTATTCCTGAAGTGAAGTAGCGCCGGCGTCTGGAACCGGAGCCATTATAAGCTCTCATGATTCGGGCTCTTGGCCAGACTCGATAGATCTAATTGCCCTAATCAAATCTCTGGGCCGCAGTGACCGTGGGTTTGATGACCGAGGGCATGAACTCCAATTCTGCATACTGATGCGTGTGCTCTGCCGATCGAGTCGGCCCTAATCAGGTGCTACACAAATTTTTCGGCACCTATTCTCAGGTCGGGGGCACCCCACCAACGGGCCGCTGGCAGTTATCTCAATATTCGTGTGGCACTTGTTAGGTTTCGCCTATGCGTGTAACGCCCGTTTCAAGAGCCACCCTATGGTCGTATCCAACTCAAAACGAGGCAGGCCCCCCCTATTGCGAGGCCAAGCCCTATATAGAACCAGCCGAGTCTTTTTTCAGATTGTGGAGGGGGTTTTCGAACAGGTTGCCAGGGGGCGCGACATTGAGCACAAAGTTTCTTTTTTACCTCTCTAAGTCCTGCAAGCCCACCCTCCAACCAGAGTTTAGCAGCGTTGGCAAATACCGTCATAAGAGTGCTCTGATCAACGTCAGTCGTTTCAAAATGTTTAATACTGCTACAGTGAACACAGGTGTTCCTAGCTCGATGCTTTAGGAGACCCCAAATCACAAGAAAACATCCAAAGAAGGACGTCACTCCCACTTCTTCAGATGAACCATAGACGAGCGATTTACCGACCACCAAAACGAACCAAAGGCGAAGCAACGTCAGCCAGATAGATGAGCGAGTTCGTGTCGTCCGTTCATCAACAAGGCCACCATCTATAGAACTCTCCGTGTCTCCATTCCCCATCATCGAAGGCTCATCTAGAGTGTCAATCGTATCCGGTACCGGTCGCTTAATTCCGTCCAGAGTCGCCGTCCCAAAAGTGAAGTTGTCGCCGGTGTAGCGAGTAGTATCCTGAGGGTCTTGGCACACACCGAAGCGAAGAGAGATTCCTCCACATTGAAACTCATCGCCAGGCTTCAATTTACTCTTCTTAGTCTTCCTGCCGTTTAGGAGTAACACGGCACCTGCGGATACATTTTTCACGTACCAATGGGCGTCTCTGTTCCAGACCTCAGCGTGTTGCCAAGAGACAGATGCGGAATTAGTGGCGAGGACACACCCAGAATGGCAGCCGATCAAATGATTCGACTCTGACACTAAAAGAAGTCGAGCTGGGACACCGTTATTCGTTACGAAATCAAGATAAGCAGGTTCACTCACTCAGCTACTCCCCAACTTCAAAACTGACACCATCGGAGGATAGGAAGTTCAGGATTAGGTGCCACACGAGTTTTTGGCGCAACACTTTAGCTCACGGACCGATAGACCTCTTCGCTACCCCTATGTCGAGAGTCTGGCCCAATTCGCTATTCTGGTTGGTTCCCTCAGACGTCTAAAGCGACGATACCGAACCCTTCGACGTTGTCTCCGTAGTTCACATAGGCGCTGTCGTCCACCAGCGTCGCGCAGTCCAGCCACTCTTCTTCGTTGGTCTGCTGAATCTCAGCGTAGGTGCCGCCCTCGTT
>CALELH010000007.1 GCA_937902595.1 uncultured Myxococcales bacterium | reverse complement strand
GTCTGCGGCGCAATTCACAGCGGTGACAACGCCGTCGACAGAGGCGGTCATCGCCTGCTCCATCTTCATGGCCTCCAAGACAACAAGGGTCTGACCTTTCGATACAGAGTCACCGACCTCGACGGTGAGAGACACCACTCGGCCGGGCATTGGAGCGATGCAACCACCCGCGATCTCATCCACCTCAGCGGATGGGAAACGATCGGCTTCATAGACGTGGCCCATACCATCGCGGTCGGCCACATAGAGCCCACCGGAGCCGTCTGGATACACGAAGAACGATTCCCGTACAGAGAGGGCGTCACCAGCTCTGCTCAGCGCGAGCTCCGCGTTACCACCGCTGAAGGACATGACCTGTGCCGCCCAGCTCTCCTCTCCAAGCTGAACCTCGAAATGATCTTCAGCGAGCCGCTGATACGTTACACCGAAGCTCTGCTCACTCTCTGAGTCATGCCAAATGTCAGCCGGTTTCTCACCAGCATTATTCCGCCATCCCGCTCTAATCCCCGGGAGAGTTGCTCGCTGATTGCTGCGTCCAACAGCCGACCACACCACCGCAACCAGGATCCGGCGCTGAAGCTGCTCGAGCGTCGGCGCCGCAGACCAATCCGCCATATGATTCGCGATAAAATGCGTGCTGAGCTCACCCGCGCGATAGGTGGGGTGACGTAAGACATCTATCAAGAACGCCTGGTTCGTCGTCAGTCCAGGCGCCCGCAGGTCGATCAACGCTCTGATCATTCGATCAGTTGCGACCACGCGGTCACCACCAAAAGTGATGATCTTGGCGAGCATCGGATCATAATCGATGCCGACGATGCTCCCTGACCGAATCCCTGCATCAACACGCACATGGGAACCGGAGGGAGGCTCCCATGAGATCAGGGTGCCGGTAGCCGGCAAGAAGTCTCTGCTCGCGTCCTCCGCGTACAGCCGACATTCAACGGCGTGGCCTGACATGTGGATCGTGTCCTGTGCTGGGAGCGGCTCTCCTCGGGCGGCACGCAACTGCAGCTCGACGAGGTCCAGCCCGGTGATCATCTCAGTGACTGGGTGCTCCACCTGTAGTCGAGTGTTCACCTCTAGAAAATAGAAGGCCCCGTCAGGCGCCATGATGAACTCCACCGTGCCCGCACCGACATAGCCTAGAGCTTCTCCTGCGGTCACGGCAGCGGCGCACAGCTTTTCACGAAGAGGCGTTGTCACCGCAACCGATGGGGCCTCCTCAATGATCTTCTGGAAGCGCCTCTGAATGCTGCATTCACGCTCAAAGCAATGAATCACGTTGCCATGGGTATCCCCGACGATCTGCACCTCGATGTGCCGTGGATCATCGATGTAGGACTCCAAGAGTAAACTGTCATTACCAAACGCGCTCGCAGCTAAGCGACGGGCCGTAGCGAGAGCTTGAGTGAGATCGCCCTCCTCGCGAACGATGGACATCCCCTTACCACCACCACCAGCGGCCGCTTTCACGAGAACCGGATATCCAATTTTCTTGGCCTCAGCCACCAGGCGCTCATCACTCTGGTCGTCGCCCGTGTAGCCGGGGGCGACCGGGACACCTCGCTCTTCCATGAGGTTTCGCGCCGTCGACTTATCCCCCATCAGACGGATTGACTCGGGGGTGGGCCCAATAAAAACCAGCCCCGCGGCAGCGACCGCCTCAGCGAACTCAGCGTTCTCAGCCAAGAACCCATACCCTGGGTGAATCGCGTCGGCGCCAGCTCGCTGGGCGGCCTCAATGACCGCGTCGATCTTTAGATAAGACTCAGCTGCGGCCGCAGGACCAATCCTCACCGCCCGATCAGCGAAATCGACGTGGGGGCTGCCGGCGTCCGCGTCACTAAAGACAGCCACCGTCTCCAGACCCATATCGGCGCAGGTCTTCATCACTCGTAGGGCAATCTCCCCACGATTCGCCACCAAAACAGAACGAAAGCTCATGATGATCCCTTAATGCCTAAAGATGCCGAAGCCCATGGTGCCCTCTACCGGGCCTGTATAGGCCGAGGACAAACAAATACCGATGACATCGCGGGTGTCCCGCGGATCGATGATGCCGTCGTCCCACAAGCGCGCGCTCGCGAAGAAAGCGTCAGATTCCTTGTCGATCTGCTGCTGGAGCATGGTCTTCATCATGGTGAGTTCCATCTCATCCACCTCGGTACCAGCCCGCTCGGCAGCGCCGCGCTTCACGATATCGAGCACCCCCGCCAGCTGCTCACCTCCCATGACCGCGATCCGGTGATTAGGCCAACTAAAGAGATAGCGGGGCGCATAGGCGCGACCAGACATGGCGTAATTTCCTGCGCCATAGCTCGCTCCCATCATAATTGTGATCGCAGGGACGGTGCTGTTGCTGACCGCGTTGATCATCTTCGCCCCGTTCTTAATGATGCCACCCTGCTCATATTCGGTGCCCACCATGAACCCGGTAATATTCTGCAGAAACAACAACGGAACCGACTTCTGATTACACAGCTGAATGAACTGAGCTCCCTTATTCGCAGACTCGGAGAAGAGCACCCCCTGATTGGCGAGAATCCCCACGGGAAAGCCGTGAACATTCGCCCAGCCTGTCACGAGGGTGGATCCGTACTCAGGCTTGAACTCATGGAACTCCGATCCATCTGTGACCCGCGCTATGACCTCTCGAGCATCGAATGGAACGCGGATGTCCGCTGACGCGATGCCCAATAGATCCTCGGTCGGATATAATGGAGGTCTCACCTCTTGAGTGGGTGTAGGGCCTTCTTTTCGCCACTCCAGGAGGCTGACGATCTCCCGTGCGATTCGCAGCGCGTCCCGTTCATCGGTCGCGAGGTAATCACTCACACCGCTCACCCGGCTGTGCATGGCTGCTCCGCCGAGATCCTCCTCATTTGCGTCTTCATTAGTCGCCATCTTGACGAGCGGTGGCCCCGCCAAATAAACCTTGGCGTTCTTGTCCACCATCACCACGTAATCGCTCATCCCTGGCACATAGGCGCCACCCGCTGTGGAGCTACCGAACACGACACAGACCGTGGGGATACGGGCAGCTGATGCGCGGGTTAGGTCACGGAACCCTCGCCCACCCGGAACAAAAATCTTTGATTGGTTTGGAAGGTCAGCCCCAGCTGATTCAACCAAATTCACCGTCGGCAAGCGGTTCGCCTCAGCGATCTCGGAGAGTCGACGGCTCTTAAGTACAGAGTACTCGTTCATCGCGCCGCCCTTGACTGTAGACTCCGTCGCCACAATGAGACACTCAACACCGGAGACCATCCCTACGCCTCCAATGATGCTTGCCCCGGGCTTGATGCCGCCTCCGACCCGATATCCCGCCAAGGGACACAGCTCGAGGAAGTGGCTGTCACGATCCAAGAGCAGCTCGATACGCGTCCTCGGCAGCAGCTTGCCTCGATTCAAATGTCGATTGACGTATTTCTCGCCACCGCCCGCTCGCGTCGTCTCCAGCACCTCTTTGAGGGTGGAGAGTCGTTCGCTATTGGCATCAAAGTTCTTCTTGAAAACATCCGAGTCGCGCTGAACGCGCGTCGATAAGGGTCTCAAAGACATGTATCGGTCTCCAATTTGCTGGCGACAGACTACATGTTAACGAGCGAAAAGGCACCCCTGTGGGGGCGCCGATTTCTTCGTCGGTGTTTAGCGCATGAACCGGCACGTGCTCAGTCTTCTTCTTTCTGTCTCAACTCCACGATGAGTCCATAGGCCTCATCGCGACTCATCCCGGTCCTCTTCACCAGCTCTTTAGCAGTTTTGGAGGTACTCAACCCCTCCGCCATCACCGCTCTAATGACGGTCTCGACATCGACTGCCCCGCGGCTCTCGTCCTCTGTGGCGCCGGCGATAACGACGACGATTTCGCCTCGAATCGTGCCAGGATCTGCGGACAACTCTTGGAGGTTTCCGCGGCGAAACTCCTCAAACCGTTTAGTGAGTTCTCGGCAGATTACCGCTGCCCGGTGACCGCCAAACTCTTCAACAGCGCGAGCTAAGAAGCGCTCTAAGTGATGTGGACCCACGTAGAAAATGAGGGTCTCTCTAACGGTAGAAGCTGAGGCCAAAAACCGGCTCAGGGCGCTCCCCTTCGGAGGCGCGAAGCCCATAAACCGGAACTGGTTTGTGGGTAGACCCGCCGCGCAGAGCGCCGTCGTGGCCGCGCACGCCCCCGGTATAGGAACAACGGTTAACTCCGCTTCGGTGACCGCGCGGACTAAGCGAAACCCCGGATCGCTGATGGTGGGCGTCCCTGCGTCACTCACCAAGGCGATGTCAGCACCTTCACGTAGCGCGTCCAAGATCTTTGGGATTCGTTTCGCTTCATTATGATCGAAAAGGCTCACTAAGGGCGGCCGACGAATGGCCAATAGCTCCAATAGCTTCCCAGTACGGCGGGTGTCCTCGCAGGCGATCTGGTCTACCTCTCCAAGGATCCTCTTCGCACGCACCGTGATGTCTTCTAGGTTCCCGATAGGAACAGCTACGATGTATAGGGTCCCCTCCATGAGTCCCCCTCCTCCCCCAACGCGGAGATCCCCCGCGCGCCGCGCTTACGCCGAGATCGACAATCCCAAAGCTCGTCGGAGCGCAAAGTACTCCTTCGAGATGGCAAACAACACCAATTCACGCACGCGGTCCTGAACCTCGGCGCGGCTAAATCCACCGGGCTCACTCTTCAATACGGTCGCCGCCGAGACGAGATCATTGGAGAAAAGTAAACCAACCTTGTTCGCCGAATATTCGAGACCTTCGAGCCATCCCGACACATTGAGGTGAACAGCGGCGTCAGCCGTCATCGTCTTCATCAACTTGCTGAACTCCGCGAGATCGGACGGGGTCACCGAGCTTGTAAAGAGCTCGTAGAGGTCCTGATCAAATTGGGCCGTCGATGAGGGATTGGTCACCTTAGCTAGGGTATAAACAGTCCCCTGAATTCTCGCTTTCCGTCGTTCGTAATTCGAGTCAATACTCGCCAACACGTGCTGCGGTAACATGAGCATCAGGCTCTTGGCGCACATGAAAGCCAGCTCCTGCATGCGGGCGCCTCGAACCACATCGCTTCCGACCAAGAAGGCCGGTGGGTCGAATGGAGCGAGGGCTACTCCGGCCGCGTCCTTGGGATGCGCGAAGCACTCAGGTCGAGCGATCTGCATCTGCTGAGACACATAGCTCAAGACCGTGTTGAACGGCGTCTGATCTCCCGGATTCACCAGGTGCTTACGCTTGTGAACCCCGATCTCTTTGTGAGTGACGTGCATCGCGGACATGGCATAGGGATAGAGCTTCTGCATCAGATGATCTAAGAGCGTGCTCTTCTTTCCATGACCCAAGAAGCGCCAATGCTCGGCGGTGAGAGGTTTAGATGCCTGCTTGAGCGTGCGCGACCGGTGCTTTTCATAGAAAACCTGGTCATCTTGATTCGCCTTGTTCAAGAAACAGAGCACCTGGCAGACACACCAGGCCTCATCAAAGCGGTCGCTCTCCATGAAGAGGCGCTTCAAGCTGCGATAGCTCTCTATGTTCTTTGGATCCTGAGCGATCAGAGTTTGGTAGCGCTCAATGGCCTTGTCCGTCTCATCATTCAGCTCATAAAGCTGAGCCAGAATCTGCTGCGTTGGCTGGTCATCCGGTCGGCGACTGGCGGCGATACCAAAAGCTTTGATCGCCTCATCATAGCGCTGCAGACGCGTCCTGTTTATCTCTCCAAGATTCTTGGCGAGTGAGAACACGAGCGCGTCATCGAGCTGATTGTCCATAGCCCGCTTAAGCATCTTTCGGTAGTAGCGATCCTGCCTCTCATAATCACGCTCTGTCGTCAGGATGTGGTCGATGGCCTCGAAGGCTCTGAGCATGTTGGGATCAGCATCAAGCGCGTTATCGAAAGATCGAACAGCCATAAACTTATCGTTCTGATACTTCTGCTGAATCGTCGCGACACCACACCAATACTTCGCCTTGCGAGTCGCGTTCGTCTCTAGCTCCGCGAGCTGAGTCAATGTCTCGACAGCGGCGGTCCAATTGCTGGCAGCCTCATGCAAACCAAGCAGCTTGCCCAACACCAACTTATTGCCAGGGTCACCTTCGAGTACAGCCTCGAACAGCTCCACCGCGGCGCGGTGGTTATTGAGCCTCTCTCCAAGGATATCAGCCACAGACACCTGCGCCTGAAAACGCTCAACCCCTTCGGGCATAGAGTCGATGAGACGTCGGCGATAATGAACCACATCCTCCCAGTCACCTCTCGCCTCATGTATGTCTGCCACAGCGTTCAGGCTGTCGACATTCTCTGGCAGTATATCGAGGGACTTCCTAAAGAAATCCAAAGCCTTACGCTTCTCGCCAACCTGGAGTTTAATGTGCCCTTGCTGGTAGAAAACCTGGGCGATCCTGTCCTCTGACAGGCCGTCTCGATGATGTACCAAGATGGTCTGAAAGATCTTGAACGCGCGGTCCCACTCCTCAGACCGGACGAGGAGCGCTCCCATGCCCTCCAGCGTGTCGAGATTAGTGCTGTCGAGTTCATAGGCCTGGCGGTAATGATTCAACGCCTTCTCGGACTTGTGAAGCCTCTCGGCGCACACCGCGAGTTGAAGGTTGAGCCTCTGAGCACGCTCTGGATCGCTATCCCCGACCTGCGTGAGCAGTAGGTCTAAGAGCGGCTCCGAGCGGGCCCAGTTTTCTTCTTTCGAATACACATCGACGAGGACGTCGGCCGCGTCCGCGTTCTCAGGCCACAGGTCCATCGCTTGTTCGCAATAGTCAACGGCGACCCTAGGCTCATCGAGGTGCCGCTCATGAATTCGACCTATCTCAAATAACCAGCGGCTCTTATCCTCGAGCTTCCGAGCGCATGACTCCATCTGCTGAAGAATGCTGACTGCGTCGGCCCACTCACCTGTCTGCTCCTTGATCTCCTTCACCGCCTGAAGCACGTCCATGTTCTGGCGGTCAACCTCAAGGGCCTTTTGATACCAAGACTCAGCAGGCTCGAGTTCCCCAAGTTTATCCTGATAGACTCGACCTATCTGGTGAAAGAGAGCGAGCTTCGCCTGCTCATCTTCTCGTACATCCGCCTCTCGTGAGAGGGCGTCAATGCAGCTCTCCCACTCCTCCAGCGTCCCGTAATGCCGCGCGAGAGTGGCGAGCGTCTCTGCATGATCGGGTTGAGTCTCTAAGACCGGCGTGAGCGCCTCGATAGCGCGCGCTGGGTCATGGAGCCGGTCTGCGAAGATCTCCGCCATCATCGTACGCACACTCGTCTGATACTCCGGCTCATCTACCGCGCTCAAATGCAGCGCATAGACATCGGCCAGATCGTCCCAACGCTCGTCGGCGCTGTACAAGCCCTCCAAAGCGACGACGGCCTCCCCATCCTCGGGCGTCAGACCAAGCACTCGTCGATAGGTATCGATGGTGCCCTCAACATCATGGAGATGTTCGCGCTGCAGCTGAGCCTGCCGATGCATGACGGCGACCTGCGCCGCTGGATCCGTCACGACTCCCATCATCATCTCGAAGATATCGAGGATCTCGTACCATCGCTCTTGTTGGGTAAACAAAGCCTCGAGAGCTTTCATGGCATCCATACAGCGTTCATCCAGCGAGAGCGCTTGGCGGTATGCATCTATGGCGCGATCGGGTGACTGTAGACGAGTCTCCCAGAGCTCACCGATCTGGAGATACTTCTCAACGACCGCCTCATCCTCTGTCAAGATGACCGCTTGCTGCGTGAGCACCTCGATCAGGTCTTCCCAGCGCATCCGAAGCATGTAGAGTCTCTCCAAAGACTCCAAAACATGTCGGTCTGAGACATCGATGAGCATCGCCTGACGATACGCTT
>CALELH010000006.1 GCA_937902595.1 uncultured Myxococcales bacterium | reverse complement strand
CAATCTTTACGCCCAATCACAACCGGGACATCCCCAAGGGAAGAGACAACACTCGGCCCATTCTCTGACAGACACCGGAGGACCACTCCAGTAGTTCCAATCGCCAAAGAGGCCTTCACCTCTGGGGCTTTTTCGTTCGTGGAGCCAAAGCCTGAGATGTCAATCGGGCTCACATCCGAGCTAGACAAGAGCATTCCGTCGACTGACTCATCTCCCTCGACATCCTCGATCACGACATCGAGTGAGCCCAGGTCCCTCACGGGCGCGCGCGACGCGGGCGCCTCGACTAAGGATGGGTCGTCATCAATTGACACATCGACCGTGTCCTCCAGCGGACCATCCGAACGCCCTTGAGTCGTGTCTGCCGTGTCCGCAGACCGTTCTTCTTGCTGCGTCGACGGATCGAGCGTGGCAGGGCTAGGTTGATCTTGTGGCTCCTCAACCTGGTCATCAAGCTCGCCGCCCACCTCCTCAGTCGGCGTCGAGGTCTCGACCGACGTCCCCTGACCAGCAGAGGGCGGATTCAGCAGACCCGTTGAACCCGGAGCAGAGTCTTCTGGCTTCGCCTCACCTTGGGCCATGTCCACCATTGCCCGAAAGTCGGGCACGGTCAGATCAACCAAAGTCCGAGCGCTGCGCACTGCGACCCCAACAGGTCCTTGCCCAGTCGAGGAGCCACTCCCTGTGACGAACGCAGACTGTGACGGTTCTTCTGAAGCCTCCTCAGCGACGCCTTCATCTACTGGCGAGGACACCGCAGAGCTTACCTCTTCGGCCTCTGATTCTTCGATAGATCCCGATGATGCAGGCTCGTCAGAGACGCCTAAATCCGCCTCTTTAGCGCCCTGGTCGCTGAAGCGCCAACGCTCCTCTTCAACCTTCTTGGCTGCACCGACAGGAGTTCCACAGTTGGTGCAGAATGCGGCGTAGTCGGGGTTCTCCCAATTACATTTATCGCAAACGAGCATCGGACGACTCCGTCAAACATTCCGCTCAGCCATGAGCGCTCGGTCACCAGGTTACCTCGAACTTGGTTCAGTTCCGGACAAAAGAATAAATTATCCCCTACCTCCGGTTTACAGCAGCGTCAGTTCCGCGGTCAAGCAAGGCTTGGCTTGCGACGACGCTGGAACCGTGACAGACAGGAGCCATATGCGCATCGTTTGTACTTTAATCGCAGTCGGACTCTCCACCGCTGGATGTGGTTCGAGCCTCATCACGTCTCCATCGGAGAAGGTCTCAGGGCTCTCTCCGGACTCAAAGGTCCTCGCCGCAGCCAAGGGCGACTTTGAAAAGGAGCGTTATAATCGGGCAACCCAAGCGCTAAGCCCCCTTCTACGATCTAAGGAGGTTCACGTCCGGGAGCGCGCTGGACTTTACCTCGGCCGGATCAAGGGCCAAACCGATGTTGGCCATGGGGCGGACCTACTCTTAAAGCTCCATCGGTCAGCCCGCACCTCAGACGTCAAGGTAGAGGCCGGCTACTTCGCTGGCGTGTTAGCGGTGCGCGCCAAGCGATGTATCACAGCCCGATCTCTCCTCCAGCCTGTGATCGACGCTTCACAGAGCTCAGCGCGTCGTTCGGAGGCTGCTCTTACACTCAGCACATGCGAAAAAGGTGCTCAAGCTCTCGACCTGCTGAGCATAGCGCTCGAACATTCAACTCATCGAGACGCCGCGCAAGCCGCAGCCTCAGCCCTGTTGAAAAAGATGCCAACCTCTACTTTGAGCGCAGTCATCTCTAAATTGGCTGGAAGTCGATTAGCCAAGCTCGCGGCCAGCGTAATCGTCAACAGAAAGGACTCTTCCGTCACTCTTGAGTCCCTGAAGGCCGCTCAAGAGCAACTGGGTCAGACGTCACCTGAGTCGCCAGGAGGCGAGACGCGAGGCAGTGATCCGAGCGTAACCGTCATCCTGCCTCTATCAGGTCGGGCCCGCCGCGTCGGCGAATACCTTAAAGCCGACTTTGAAGCTTGGGCTCGAAAACTATCCGAGGACCGCATCCGTCCAGCTCAGATTCAATTCGTAGATGGCTCCGACGCAGAGTCTATCGACACGGCGTACCGCCAGCTCGTCGGCCGCGGCGAGACCGCCGTCGTTGGTTGGTTCACCAGTGACACAGCCCCGATGGCGGTTCAGGCAGCCCGAGATCACGACATCGCGACATTAATGCTCACCTCAAGTCAGGTGGCGCTCCGAGACGACGCGCCCACATGGCGCATCATGCACTCTGCCCTCAACATTGCTCGCGTTGTGGCTGGAGCGGCTCTGGATCGTGGCGCCAAGAGACTACTCATCATTCGCGACGACAGCCCCTACGCCAAGAAACAAACGCTCTGGCTTAAGAGGGTGTGGGCAGCCGCCGGGCAGTCGACGTTTCATGAGCTGGTTGGATCGCCAAAAGAGTACCCTCGGCTTGCCACGGAGGCTGCAGCGCTGGACTTCGACGCGGTCTTTCTCCCCTTCAAATCAGCGGGAGACGGCGCTCAACTTCTTCGGTTCTTGGCGCAGAAAGGTATCTGGACTCGGGATATAACCCAGAAAAAAACAGGCGAGAAGGAGCGTCGCGAGGCTTTGGTGTTTGGCCCACCTGAGTGGTACACGCCGCGAGCATTGCAGAGGCTGGGCCGATACGGTCATGGAGCCTATCTTACCGTCCCCTTTGCTGGTGAGAGTGCGCAAGGTGAACCGCTAAAGAAGCAAATGGAGGGACACATCAATCCGAAGAGACTCCCGCTGTTCGCGTTGACCTTGGACGCAGTAAACACCCTACGTAAGCTGAGTATCCGGTCGAAGCGAGACGACACCCCCATCAAGGACCTCTTGGCCTCCCACGCCTATAAAGGGGTCTCAGTCGGCTTCAACTTCGCCAATAAGGACGCAGTCAATAACCTATTTGTCATCAAGATAACGCCAGAAGGTTTTCGACTCGCCGACGACAACTAGGATGTGACTGACTCACTGAGGTCGATCGCATCAGCAGCCTCTGGCAGTGGTCCAGACAGGCCGTCGCGGCCCTCATATCCCACGAGGGCAAGCTCGAAGAGGCTGTCGACGTGCTCAAGCAGATGAAACGATGTGACCTTGCGGACCTCTTCAGGGATCTCCACTAGGTCCTTCTCGTTGTCACGGGGCAAGGCGATGTTTGTTATGCCCGCGCGATACGCAGCGAGCAGCTTGTCTTTGACACCTCCGACCGCCAAAACCTTTCCCCGGAGAGTGACCTCACCGGTCATCGCAAAATCTGAACGAATCTTTAGACCAGAGAGTAGGCTCGCCAACGCTAAGGTGACGGTGACACCAGCCGACGGGCCATCCTTGGGGACTGCCCCTGCCGGGAAGTGGATATGCAGGTCTTGAGACTCGATGCCTTCTAAACTGAGCCCAAGTTCATCCGCACGGGAGCGAACGAAGGAGTACGCAGCTTGTACAGACTCCTTCATAACGTCTCCGAGTTTACCCGTGATGACGAGCTTTCCCTGCCCCTTCATCTTGATGGCTTCGATCACGAGTACTTCTCCACCCGTGGATGTCCAAGCCAGCCCATTGGCGACCCCGATTTCGTCCCGCTCTACACCCTCATCGTGCAAAAATCGACGAGGCCCAAGATACTTGGGAACCGACTTAACCGTGACCCTCGGCGCCCGATACTTCTTCTTAGATGCCTCCGTCTCGACCTGCTTCATCGCGACCTTTCGCGCGATCTTAGCGATAGAGCGCTGGAGGTTTCTGACACCTGCCTCGCGGGTCCAATACCGGACGATGTCGCAGATAGCCGCGTTATCGAAACGTGGAGGGTGCTTGGCCAGACCGTGGCCCTGCACAACACGAGGGATGAGGTGTTGCCGCGCAATCTCAAGCTTTTCGCTCTCAGTGTATCCCTCAATATTGATGACCTCGAGCCTGTCCAAGAGAGGCTTCGGGATGTCATGAAGGTAGTTCGCCGTGACGATGAAGAGCACCTTGGAGAGATCGAACGGAATGTTGAAGTAGTGATCCGTAAACGAGTTGTTCTGCTCTGGATCTAGGACCTCAAGCAGCGCGGAGGCTGGATCGCCGCGGTGGTCGTTCCCGATCTTGTCGATCTCGTCGAGCAT
>CALELH010000005.1 GCA_937902595.1 uncultured Myxococcales bacterium | reverse complement strand
TCAGATTCGCACGGTTGACCAGCGCCGGTCGTACCCTCTTCACCGACTTGGGCGCAGACTGAAGATCGTGAGCAGGCATAGCCTCCAGCGCAGTCTAGATCGGAGACACAGGTGTCTCCCGCCTCGAGCGGCAGCGCCTCGTTCGTCCTTCGGATATTGCAGCCAACGATGAGAAGCAGCACGAGGGCCATGAGCCCCAGTGGGGTTCTCAAAAGGTAGCCATAGTATGTTTGATTCATGGGTCGTCGACCTTTCGCGGGATGACTGGTGCCACCAAGGTTCGTTCACCGTAACTGTTTTCGTAATCGAGTTCACCCCTGTCGGCTTCTTGACGCATTCTGTCCTCTCGTTGGCGCTCTTATGGGGCCAATCAGCCTGTTTTGTGCCCTGTTACGGGCAGACAGAAAGTGGCCCGCTCTTTGCTGAATAGGAGAGGCGAGTTTACTAGCAGAACAGAGGCAGCATGTTTTCAAGGTCGATAGATAGCGCGGATCGAGAGTCGTTGGTTCCACTCGCCGAGGCCATCGCCGACGCCTTCGAACGCATCGGTGACCAACGAGCGGCTGATGGGGTTTTGGAGTTAGCTGCTCGTCACGGTGTGTCCGATGGACTCGCTCTGAGGCAAGCAGAGCAGGCGCTTGCCGCAGGTGACGCTAATCGTGCTCTCGACGCGCTGATCCCAGCCTGGGAAGCCGGCTCCATGGACTTACATTTGGAGGCCCAAATGGGCCTGGCCGCCTTCGCGTTAGGTCTTTATGACGTCGTTGAGACGCTCACCGCCGATGACAACCATGGTATGGCCCACCGGATTTTACGTTGGGTTCTAGCGGTGTGGGACGATCTTGAGATACCCGGCTTGGACCTTGAGAGCTCCGAGGTGATTTGGGCGCTTCGAGCACAACTTATGACCTTGGCGGCCTGTGGTCGTACCGACATTGTCTATCGGGTGACCGAGTATATTGACTCTATCGAGGCTCACAGCGCCGGTCGCAGCATCGCCGCCATACCATCGACCAAGCCTGCGCTCGGGCGCCCTGCAGCGCTCCCGATGGACGCCCGTGGACCGTTCGCTGAAACCTGGGGACACCCCGCCCATGACGCCGTGTTTAGCTGGGCATTTAGCTCTGCTCGCCAGGCGTTTGAAGGCGAGCGTGTAGCCGTGCTGGCGCCGGGTGCTGAATGTTTCTCGCCGCTCCTTGAGCACGCTCAGGTGACATATGAGAGCCAGAGCCGTGATGATCGCCATCAGGACCTCGCGCCGGGGCAGTTTGAGCATGTTCTAGCGATCTATGAGGCTAATCGTACTTTGAATCCAGCTGAGGCAGTGCGGGCGTGTGCAAAGGCGCTCACACACGAGGGGCAATTACATTTGCTCGTCGCCGGACCTAAGTTGGCTCATGAGTTTGACCTGTCCATGTCTTTGGCTGCTGCGGAGCGATTATGTACTGACGCAGGGCTGAAGTCCTTGGGCGCTGACTCTAGAGACGCCACAGGTCTGCCCGTGCCTGCAGATGAAGCGGTCGTACACCTGGTACGAGCAGAGAAGAGAATCGTCTAGAACAAGGGGACCTCCCAAATGCCCTCATCAAGCAGCTTACCTTATCCATTCGAGGACAGTCGAAGGGCGCTCCCTTGAGCACTCGTAGCTCAGCTGGATAGAGCGGCGGCCTCCGGAGTCGTAGGTCGCAGGTTCGAATCCTGCCCGGGGGCGCAGACAACCTCGTCTATGACGAGGTCTTTGCGTTAGAGGCTGGCGAGAGCTATGGAACTCGCATTAGACACGCTGTGCAATGGCGCCAATTTCAACTCGCACATCTCTCGGGAGCCTGCTGACCTCGACGGTCGCACGCGCTGGCGGAGGTGTCGGCATATAGCGGTCATAGACCGCGTTGACCTCTGCGAAATCGTCCATGTCGATGAGATAGATCGTGCATTGGACCAAGTCACCAAAACCAAACCCGGCAGCTTCGAGCACCGCGCCCAGGTTCTTAAGTACTTGCTCCGCCTGCTCCGCTGCCGTCTCACCGACGAGCACCATCTCCGTTGGATGAAGCGCTATCTGCCCGCTCATCCACAGCGTGTCTCCGACGCATATCGCCTGAGAATATGGACCGATGGCGGCAGGCGCCGCCACGGTCTGAATTGCCTGTCTCACGTCTCTCTCTTTTTAGTAATTGAGCAGAGCGTGGCGAATTGTCGCGCCCGCCTTGCGGTTTGATTCCGGCCTATGTTGAATCTTGCTCACCTGTCGTTCGATCTTTTGGAGGGCCTCGTCGGCGGCCTTGATTAGATCGTCGGATGTCGAGTTCGCATTGTACTCGTGACCGGCACCCTGAAAATGAATTCCGCAAGAGAATCGATGATTAGGCTCCGTCTCCAGTCGGACACGGACAAAGAGCTTCTGACCCAAGCGTCGCTCGATTTTATCAAGCTTATTCTCGATTCGCCCTTTGAGCATCTTTGATGGCTCAACATCTTTGCCAATCAATTCGAGATTCATTTAACCCTCCCTGTAGCCGCTCTTAGGAGAACAGCGCCACAATTGCCTTGGGGGAGTCCCCATTTATGTTTCCGCGTTTCAGAAGGCGATACGCCCTCCAAAACGACCGTTGATTGCCAGTACAGCCGTGTCATCAGGCACGTCAGCACCGGCGAAGAAAGTTTGTATCGAGACACCTGTAACGAGCGAGAATACGTCATTAATCGGTATGAGGGCGCCACCACCTAACTCAAAGCCGAGACGCCTAAAAGGCACCACATACCAGGGGAGGCCCACAGAGGCGTAGACATCGATCCGAGTCGATCTCTTTACCAGACGAAGCATTGGATTGACCGCGAGTGCGGGTTCATTTTCAAGCTGCACGATTGTGCCGACAACCCACTCAAAAGAGTGGTCATTATCAAAGACGAGCGCCGTGTCGATGTTCAGGTGGAACGGAGAGCGTTGTGTTTGTGTTTCGTCTTGTCCTGCCCCGAGAACAACACCCGTTCCGGCGGTCGTGTCGACGTTAATGTCCAAGCTCTGAGCTTCGGCATGATCTAACGGCACACATGTTGCTATAAAGGTAAACAACAGGGCGAACGCCCGAATAGAAATAGCAGAGTTTCGGAAGCTCACGCGGTCCGAGGCGCTGCCCAGAGGAGCACTCTCAATTGCGGAATTTCTGCTCAAAAAGTAACCCAACTGAAAGCACCACCTTGTGCTCAAAACGGTTCAGTGTTCCCCACGTATCTCCGAGATTAGCGTCGGATTTGTGGCGCGGCAAGACCTTATTCGCAGGTTTTTTTCTTCGGGAAGAGAGGGCCTAAGATGTGGATATGTAAGATAATGTCGGTTAGGGTAGGGGCTATGATGACACCTACAGAGAGTGACGATAAGTGGCCAGGGTATCGACGCGCTCACCGTCGAGTTTTCGTCTATTCCGTCATGTTAATGGCGCTCTTGCTCTCCGGTTGTGAGACCAAGAAATGCCTCTTTAACAGCGACTGCGCTCCGGCCGAAGTGTGTAGCTCAGGCACCTGTCTGAGGCCATGTATGGAGGAGGATGAGTGCGGATCTGGTTACCTCTGCACCGATGGGTTTTGTGCTGCCATTCATGATGAATGCCACGACGACGCCGGGTGTTCGGACGGAGGCCTGGATGATGCGGGCAGCACAAGACTAGACCGAGGCGTACGTCTGGATGCTGGTCGAGCCATCGATATGTCGTTGCCACGGGATCGAGGAGTGGAGCCACCTGATATGGGCAGCAGGCTCCCTCAGGACATGGGCGTCAGCCGAGACGACCTTGGATTCGTCAGCCCTCCTGATGGCGGCAACGCTGGAGGCGGTGGTGCAGGTCTTCAAAACTTGGATGGTATGTATACGGTAAACTCCCGGGTCGTCGTCTCCACGGGCGGCATGCTCGAGGAAGATGATGTTGAGCAGAAGCTTATCAAGCTGACCCAGTTGAACAGCGGACGCTACCGCGTTGAGAGTTACGACCTCGACGGAAGCCGTGAATACATGATACCCAGCGTCGCCTTCACAGCGCCGGAGGGGCCAGGGCGGTTTCAATACGAGTACCAGAGGCGGACGCCTGAGCGGATGAACTGTGATCGACTCGAGACTCGGTTCGAGCGTGGACGCTACGATGTTTCGGCCAATGGCTATCGGCTGGTTGGCTCTCAGGAACGTCGCTTTGAGTTGGTTGGTGAGCGCTGCAACTCTGCGGTGGATATCGTCCGATTAGAGAGCACCTGGACGGCGCTTCCTTAGCTGAGTACCGGCAGAATACTCCGCTTACTTGATGGGGATTAAGCCGAGGCTGAAGTCAAAATATATGCAGCCGACGACGATCAGTAGGTAGAGCAGCGCGATGCTTTGTACGCTCCGGTCTCTGAGGAGCACATCCGTTGGTGAGCCCCCTTGTTGCTTCTGATGAACCAAGTACAGATAGCGGAAGATCCCAAAGAGTACGAGGGGAAGGGTCATCAAGAGCCCGTCTGTCCCTAGACGTTTAACGACGCTCGGGTCAATCGTGTAGAGCGCGTAACTCATGACGGTCATCGACGCGAGCGCAGACACCATCTTGTCGATAAACGTGACAGAATACTCTGCGAGGATCCCCCTGTGCTCGCTCGCCTCTTCCCCTAAACTGACGAGTTCATGCCGTCGCTTACAGAACGCTAAGAACAGAGCGATGAAGAAGGTGCAGAGAAGAAGCCAAGGGCTGATACCCACGTCTATCGCGAAGGCACCAGCGCTGACCCTGAGCAGAAACCCCGCTGCGATGATGAATACATCCAAGAGGACTACGTGCTTAAATCGAAGCGAATAGCCCAGATTCATTAGCCCGTAGATGGTTAACGTGATTCCGGTCCGGGTGTTCAGATACCAGGCAAGGCCGATACCGAGTGGCGCGACGAACGCAGCCATAACTCCAGCGGTCTTCCGGCTGACGAGATCACTGGCGATTGGGCGCTTACTCTTCTTTGGGTGAAGGCGGTCCCGCTCGTAGTCCATGATGTCATTGATTAGATAAATGGAACTCGCGGTCAGGCTAAAGGCTGCAAACGCCAGTAGGGTATCGAGCAGCAGATCCATTCGCATAAGGTTGTGCGAGAAGATAAGCGCCGCGAAGACGAATACGTTCTTGACCCACTGGTGCGGGCGTAGGGCACGAAGATGATGCATGTTGGCTCGTCTAACACAGCTGACTCAAAAAAAACATTGCACGGTGAAAGGAGGGGTTGATATAAGCGCGGCCCACTCCCAATGGGCGATTAACTCAGTGGTAGAGTGCTTCCTTCACACGGAAGAAGTCACTGGTTCAAGTCCAGTATCGCCCACCGGATAAAGGCCCGACTTATGTCGGGCCTTTTCTTTTGGACTGTACTCCCTACGCGGCTTGGGTACAGTGCAGATGACCGTAAGACCGCTTGAGATGGCTCGCGAAAGGAGACCTGTGATGGGGGGAACGTTAGGTGACCAATTACTCAAGCTTGGCTTAGTCGACGAGAAGCAGGCAAAAAAGGCTAAGCATGATGAGCGGCAATCCAAGAAGCGGAAAGGCCGTTCGGGCGTAGAGAAAGACCGTGCAGAGCGTGATGCGACGGCGCGTGACCGCAGACAAACTACTCGCGAGAGCGACCGTAAGCGCGAGCTCGACCGCAATGAGTCTAAGGCCGATCAAGAGACACAGAACCGCATTCAGCAGATCGTCGCGAGTAGTCGAGTGACGGGCCGCACAGGCGGTCGCCGTCGATTTTATTTCGAGGCACGGGACGGCCGGGTCCCCTTGATTGAGGTCAACGACGACACTATGGCTGGGCTAGAAGGGGGTCGGATCGCTATCGCGGAAGATCCCCATGGTTCGACCACGCTGATCACACGGGAAGCCGCAGAGAGAATCGCAGACCTCGATGGTACTTGGCTGCGCCTTTGGAATGGCCGCTCCTAAGCGTTTAGGGCTTCGGACTCAGAGCACCCCTCCGCGGCGCGCTGACTCAGCTTAAGTCGACCTCGCGTATCAGCTCCCAAGACCCGGACCAAGATCGGGCTGCCGGAGCGGTAGCGCTGGAGCGCGTCCTTGCCGCTTAGCTCGCTTACGTGCACGAGCCCTTCATGATTGGCGATCTTGACGAACACGCCAAACTCTTTGGTTTGGGTGACCTCGCCTTTATAAAGACCATCTCGACGAAGCTCCAGAGCGATCTGCTCGATCTCCTTCCTCGCCGCGCGGACCTCGCTCGAGTCGCTGCCCATGACCAGCACAATGCCATCTCGAGAGACTTCGATGCGCGTATTCGTTCTGGACTGGATCCCCTGTAGGGTCTTCCCACCAGTTCCGACGATGGCACCGATCCTGGAGCTAGGCACGTTAAAGGAGAGATGACGAGGACCGTTCTCGGCGCTGCCTTCATGGGCCGCCTTTATGGCTGGCTCCATGCATTCCAAGATGTGGAGTCTCGCGTCACGAGCCTGTTTCAGGGCTTTCTCCAACAGCTCTCGAGGGAGACTTCCTAACTTATTATCGAGTTGGACCGCTGTGACACCAGCATGTGTGCCGGCGACCTTGAAGTCCATATCTCCTAGGTGATCTTCTTCTCCGAGGATGTCGGTCAGTATGGCGGTCTCAGCGCCATCACTGACAAGACCCATAGCGATACCAGCGACGGGTGCCAGAAGAGGCACACCTGCGCTGAGGAGCGCGAGCGTTCCACCACAGACGGTCGCCATCGATGATGAGCCATCCGACTCGGTAATGTCAGAGACGACTCGAGTCGTATAAGGCCAACGCTTCTCTTCAGGGAGAACAGCCATGAGGGCCCTCCTCGCGAGGTGCCCATGGCCAATTTCGCGCCGCCCGGCGCCTCCACCTGGTCGCCTGGCTTCACCCACCGCATACCCAGGGAAGTTGTAGTGGAGAATAAAGCGATTCTTATAGCCGCCATCCAGGGTTTCTATGTCTTGAGCGTCACGTGCTCCACCGAGAGTGGTCGTCACGAGCGCCTGGGTGTCACCTCGAGTGAACAAGGAAGAGCCATGACTCGCGCCGAGAAGATGCACTTCACTGTCGATTGGCCGGACAGTCGTGAGATCACGTCCATCTACGCGCTGGCCGGCGAGAATACGCTTTCGTGTCTCAGTCTTGTGAAGACGCTGGAACTCCGAGAGCGCCGCGCCTGGCTCGGCTGCAGAGTCTCGCACCTCTCTCTTAGCCTGTTCGAGTCGCTTCTTGCGGGTCCCCTTGTCCGGCGAGTCGTTAGCGGCTCGTATCTTCTCGAGGGACAGGGCGGCGACTTCGTCTGTGAGCGCCGATGGGACTACAGGCGGGGCGTAGGGCTCTTTCTCTCGACCGCACTTGGCTCTGAGGGACTCGATGGCCTCCAGCGCAGGGCCTAGAGCCGACGTCGCCGCCTCCAGGGCATCGATGATGGTTGACTCGGAGACGATCTTTGCGCCGCCTTCAAGCATGACGAGGCCGTCATTGGACGCTGATACGATTAGGTCAAGATCAGCCGCGTCTATGAGCTTTACGCCGGGCGCAGGCACAAAGTTACCGTCGGTCCGGATGATTCGAGCGCCAGCGATAGGGCCCGCGAAGGGGACGTCCGAGATGTGTAGGGCGGCTGAGGCTGCGATGATAGCCAGAGCGTTCAGGTCACTCGTCTGATCCGCGCTGTAGACTGTCACTGTGACGATGGTTGGGCGGTTAAAGCCCTTCGGGAACAGCGGGCGGAGAGACCGGTCGATGAGCCGACTTGTCAGCGTCTCGAATTCGCTCGGGCGCGCCTCTCGCCGGAAGAAGTTACCTGGAATTTTGGCCGCAGCGGCCATCTTTTCGCGGTAGTCCACGGTCAAGGGGAGGAAGTCAGCGTCGGTCTGCGAGAAGTCGCAAACTGCTGTCCCAAGAACAAAGCTTTGACCGTGTCTAACGACTACGGAGCCGCTGGCTTGGCGGGCGATTCGGCCGCTCTCAAGGCTAACGTTGGCGCTGCCAATATCGAAACTAACGGTGTGCACGAGCTGACTCTCCAGAGCTATTCAGTGAGATGATCGCGGTTCTATGTCGTTCAGAACGACAAGAGGGGCCAGTTGGCCCCTCTTGTTTTCAGCGTTCTTCAGAGGGAGCCTAGGCGTTGAGGACCTGGCTGAGCTTCATCGCGAGGCCCATGTTGCCCGCGATCTGAAGCTTACCCTGCATGAACAACGCGGGTGGCGCGATGCTGCCATCGACGATGCCAACAAAGTCGCCAGCCTCTACAGTGATCGTGCAGTCTGCCTCATCGGAGCTGCCCGTGCTGACCGCGCAGTCACGTAGGTTGACGATCCAGTCGCCGCCCTCATCACCGGTGATGTGAAACTGGTAAATGGCGTCGATCTCCTTGGCGTTCGCCTGACCCGCTGGGTCTGCGAGGCGGCCTGCGATCTGCTCTTCAAAAATGCTCTTCGGAGTCATTTGGGTTTCTCCCTCAATGTCTGTGTTCGACTGAGCCTGCTTAAGGCAAGCTCTCAGTCGTTACTCGTTGCCCAATCATGATTTCAAATCAACCTAGGTCCATAGCGCATAAGACGCACGAACGAAGGCGTCGGACCATAAACGAGAAGCCCATTTAAGTCAATGGATAGGGCCATCGTCTGAGGCTGGATCCCGTCGGGAAGCCGACGCCACTCCTCGCTCGGAATTAAGAATGAAAGTGGCCAATCTCACGACCTCGGGAGTCTGATGTTCCAGAGCGGCGTGCGCGCGTTCCCTTCGCGCACCCCTCGGCATACGTAATAGGGCTCTAAACGTATCGAGCAGAGCCGAGCGAGCCACCTCGGATACACCCGCTCGTTTGAGCCCAGTCGTGTTCAATCCCAGGAGCTTAGCGCGGTCACCCGCCGCCATGCAGTATGGGGGGATGTCTCGACTGACCATCGCGTTCGCAGCGACAAAGGCCAGTGAACCGATTCTGACGAACTGATGCACGGCGGCGTGACCTCCTATGGTCACTTGGTCACCAAACGCGACATGACCGGCGAGGCTGACGCCATTGGCTAGAGTGTTTCCGTCTCCTAAGAGGGCGTCATGCCCAACATGGCTGTGAGCCATGAACAGGTTTCCGTCACCGATGCGTGTCACGCCGCCCCCGTGATGGGTTCCTCTAGAGATGGTGGCCCCCTCCCGAAAGATATTATTATCTCCACAGATGAGGGCGTTCGACTCATCTGGTTGGGTACGACGATCTTGAGCGGGGCCGCCTACTACGGCGAAAGAGAAGACATGATTGTCGTGTCCCAAGGTTGTGTGCGCACCAATGACCGCGTAATGGTCGAGGCGGCAGCGTGGGCCTATTCGAGCATGAGCACCGACAACAGCGGTGGGAGCGATGAGCGCGGTCGGATGGATGACCGCTGTTTCGTGGATGTGAGCGCTCACTCTTCCGTTAGCCTCTTCAACTTGGCCATCCGTCTCAGCCTCTCACGGTTCGGCTCGGCGGGGTGACCGCTATAATCTCCGGCGGTATCCAAAGTCCGTGTGACCCCACTTTGAGCGGCGATCCTGGAGCTACTCATCACTGACACATGGCCTGTGATGCCTGCTTGGCCTCCGATAACGACACCGTCGCCGATCCTCCCGCCGCCAGCGATACCCGCCTGCCCACAGATGACGACCCCATGTCCGATGATTACGTTGTGTCCGATCTGCACCAGGTTATCGATATGGCAGTCATGACCGATTCTCGTCTCATCGATGGTGGAACGATCTACGCATGCATTGGCTCCAATTGTTGTTCGATCTCCGATCTGGACTCGACCAACATGGGGAAGCCTGCCGTTCTCATCGAGGCCAAAGCCGAAACCGCCGATCACAGCGCCGGGGCCGATCCAGACGTCGCTGCCCAGGATACTTCCACCGATGACCACACAATTGGGCATAAGCAAAGAGCCTGCGCCGATGCGTGAGCCGTCCTCGATGCGGGCGCCGCTTCCGACCTGCACCGCGGCTCCGATGTGAACGTTATCCCCGACATAAGCCAGCGCACCTACTCTCGCGTCCGTCGCGATCGTAGCGCTCGGTTCCACTATGGCCGACGGATGAACTCCAGGTCCTAGCTTAATCGGGGTCGCCCGCGGATACAGTACTCGAAGAGCGCGGGCCCAAGCATCTCGTGGGGCGTCTACAACAAGACGGGTGACTGAGGCCGGTAGATCAGATGCGGAGGCTTTCCCAACGATGACGGCGCTGGCCTGGGTCGTCAGAGCCGCTGCTCTCCATTGAGGACTTAGATATGCTGATAGATGCCCTGGCTGCGCCGTATCTAAGGATGCCGCAGACTCTATGAGCGCGTCATCGCTCCCTAGCACTCGCGCATCGAGGTGTTCAGCTAACGCCTTGATGGTCGTCTCGGTCACCGGACGACCTGTCTTACTTCTTGGACTTCTTGGATTTCTTGCCTTTGCCTTCGCCCGCGTTATAGCGGCGAATGAGCTCATTGGTGAGATCAAGGCTCTGTGGCGCCCAGAGGATCCTGGACTCAGTTTTCTCCAAAATGACGCTGTAGCCCTTGGCGCGACCGAGCTTGGACAGGATGAGTCCCATCCGCTCCAAGATCCCGCGAGTGAGCTGAGCCTCTTGGGCCTGTAGCTCCTTCTGGAGAGTCGCGTAGGTCATACGGAGCTGCTGGATCTTACCTGCGAACTCGCGCTCCTTTTGTGCAAACTTCTCCGGGAGCATGATGGCCTTCTGAGCCTCAAGACTCTTGCCTTCCGTGCGGAGCTTCTCTTGCTCAGCGTCCAGCTTGGTCTGTCGCTCCTTCTTCATCTTCTCCAGCTTACCTTTTGCCTGCTTGCCATCATTGGTCTCCATGATGGCTCGCTGAAGATCGACGTAGCCGAACTTCTCTGCTGCGAAGGATGTCGTCGTGAATGCGATGAGGGCGGTGAGCACCAGTAATACAATGCGCATGATCTGCTCCTAGAAAAAATTACCGATTGAAAAGTCGAACACGCTGCTCTCTTCGCCTACGCCCGGCTCGAGGGGGAATCCCCACTCAAAACGAAGCGGGCCAATCGGTGAGAACCACCGGATGCCAAAGCCCCAGGCGTAGCGCAGCATGTCTACTTTGTCGTCAAACGAATCAGTCCGTTCAAAAGCGTTTCCAATATCAAAAAAGAAGACACCACGGATACCGACGCGCTGGAAGATAGGATATTCGAGTTCAAAGTTCGCGATGGCCTGCTCTGTTCCACCAATATTGATGGAGGTCGTCGGTGCGTCTGGTAGTCCTCCCGATACAAAATCGAGATCAGGGCCCAATGTATTCCGTCTAAATCCACGTACAGAGAGGGGCCCACCAACGAAGAATCGCTCATAGATAGGGACGCCGCCGGGATCGTCGCTGGTGATGAGTCCCCACTCTACATTGAGCTTAGCGACCATGTTGAAGCCTACGTCGTAGTAGAAGCGGTTCTTCGAGCGGTAGCGAGTGAACAAGTTCTCCGAGAGAAGCCACGTCGCGGCGTGCTCAACGCTAAAGGTATTGTAGAGCCCCGATGAAGGAAAAAGTCGGTTGTTTCGTGTGTCGTGATAGACGCTGGCTCTCACGCTGCTAGTGAGTCCGTCACCATAGAGCTGTACGAGGGGATCCGTCGCATCGGAGCTCCCATAGCCTCCACTCTCAACGCCGACCTGCTCTAGGGTATAGGTGCCGGCTACGCTCCAGTCATCATTGAGTGGGTATCCTAAGGTGATGTCGCCACCTAAGCTCGTCCGTGTGAAGTTCTCGTAGCTCGTCTCAAAGCGGTAGAGATTGGTCGCAAAGCGGACCTTGGAGTCCATGAAATAGTCATCGGCGAAGCGTACGTTTGCGATGCTACGAATCGATGAGAGGGTCGCTTGTAGACTGAGGCTCTGCCCCCGACCGAAGAGGTTGTTCTGGGAGATCTGTGCCTGTGCGACGAAGTTCTCCAAAGTACTGAAGCCGGCGCCCACCTGGAAGGTACCCGTCGACTTCTCTTTGACCTCCACGATGATGTCCATCGTCTCATCGCTTTGACCTCGAGTGGTACGTACGACGACGCCTCCCTGCTCGAAGAAGCCGAGTCGATTCACGAGGCGCTCCGAACGGCGCAATCCTGAAGAGCTAAAATACTCTCCCTCGTAAACGCGCATTTCGCGGCGGATAACCTTGTCTCGGGTTCGGTTGTTTCCGAGGATTCGTATCCGCCCGATGCGGACCTTCTTGCCCTTGTTAATAGCGACTTTGAGTGAGACTACGCGTTTCTCTTCGTCAACTCGGGTGTTGGGGACGACGTTGACGTAGGCGTAGCCTTGGTCCTTATAGATCTCGCCGACGGCGTTGATACTCTGGCGTAGCTGCGCGCTACTAAACCAGTCGTCAGTCTTCAGGGTTACGCGTTTCTTGACGTCTTCTTTAGGCCCGATGAAGTCGCCGGTGACCTCAACTTTTCCTGTTCGGAAACGTTGGCCTTCTTCCACCGGGATCGTGATGACGATCTCTGTGCGGTCAGGGCTGAGTTCGACCTTTGGTTTTCCGACGCGTGCTTTTACATAGCCCTCATCCCAATAGAACTGGGAGATCCTAAGAACATCGCGATCGAACGCGGTCTTGTCGTAGGTCCCAGCCCCGCTCAGTCCACCAAGCAGACTGTCCTCTCGAGTCTCGAGGCGCTCCTTGATGTAACTGTCGCTCAGAACCGAGTTTCCGACGATGGCCAGCTCGGTGACCTTGACCTTGTCCTTCTCGGAGATCTTGAAGACGACATCGACCTCGTTGTTTGGCAGCGTGACTGTCTCCCAATCAACCTCGGCGAGAAAGTGTCCCTTCTCGGTGTAGAGGTCCTTAATTTTTTCGGCGTTCCGAGTCACTCGTGCCAGGTCGAGGACCCCGAATGGACGGACATCTACGACCTCTTTGACCTCATCTTCAGTAAGCTCCTCCTGGCCCTTAAAGATGACCTTTCTGATGGAGGGCTTCTCGGTCACCTGAAAGGTGAGCACTCGTTTTCCGTCTACTAAGCTGAGATCGACCTTGATGTCGCGATAGAACCCAAGCTTAAAGATGCGCTTGATGTCCTCGGAGATGACTCGCCGGTCGAGAGCAGCGCCACCGCGCGTCTGTACGGCGCCGAGGACTGCGGCGGTCTCGGACCGACGATTTCCGGTCACTCGAACATCGTCAATGATGAACTCTGCGGCGACGGCTAGGCCGGTGCTGAGCGTGAGCCAGAGGCAGATGAGCACAAGTCTAATCATGCGACGGCCCTCCTGCGTTATCTTCGACCAGCACTCCGTCGACCATCCTTAGGCATCTCGGCATACGCTCGGCAAGAGTCGCGTTGTGAGTCACGACGAGCATAGCGGTTCCGTGGTTTTCGTTTAGGCTCTCGAACAGGGTGTGTATCCCTTCGCTCGTCTGGCTGTCCAGGTTTCCTGTAGGTTCGTCCGCTAATAAGAGCTTTGGACGCCCCATCAAGGCGCGCGCTAGCGCGACACGTTGCTGCTCTCCGCCGCTCAACTCTCCTGGTCGGTGAGTGAGCCTGTGAGATAGACCTACAGTGTCTAAGAGCTCTTTGGCGTCCTTCTCGGCCTGAGTTCGATCAACTCGGCCTATCAGCGCGGGCATCATCACGTTCTCGACCGCCGAGAACTCCGCCAGCAGATGGTGGAACTGGAACATAAATCCAATGGTTTGATTTCTGAAACTCGCCAGGGATTTCGAGGACCGCGCGAAGACATCCTCACCTTGAAACAAAAGCTGTCCACTCGTTGGCGTATCAAGCGTGCCAAGAACGTGTAAGAGGGTACTCTTCCCCGCGCCTGATTGTCCGACGACGGCGATTCGCTCACCTGCATTTATCGAGAGATCTACTCCGCTCAGTACATCCACCGAGGTGCCCTCGTGCATGAAGGACTTGTGGAGATCCACGGCTTGTAAGAGGGGCGTACTCATTCTGCGCTCAGGCCTTCGACCGGTTTAAGTCCAGCGGCAATTCGGGCCGGGTAGATCGTAGACACCACACTGACGAGCATCGCCACGAGGATGATCGAGATCACGTCGACGGCCCTAATGTCGACTGGGATGGCGTCGATGTAATAGACCTCGGTGTTCAAGGGCAAGCCCAACTTTACAAGCGCGAGGCCTAAACTAAGACCGATCGTCGTCCCTAGCAGGCTTCCGACGACCCCTGTAAAGGCGCCCTGACTGAGAAAAATGCGCACAATCGATGATTTGTTGGAGCCCATCGCCATCAGGATCGCGATCTCTTTTTTTCGTTCCATAATCGTCATCACGAGGGTGCTCGCAATGGAAAACGCGGCTAAGAGAATGTTGATCGTGAGGACAAGGAACATCGCGATCTTCTCGAGCTTGAGCGCGCTGAAGAGATTTCGATTGCGGTCTTGCCAGTCGGAGACTCTCAGCGTTGGATGTTGACGGCGGATCTTGTCGCGCACGAGGCGTGCGCTCTCGATGTCCGAGACCTTCACCTGAATCGCGCTGGCCACATCTCCGACCCCGACGAACTTCTGCACTGAACGAATCCCAGCGTAGGCGAGTCGAGCGTCGAACTCCAAGAAGCCCGATTGGAACTTCCCGGCGACATGGAAAGGACGACTGCGAGGGATGGGGCCGTCGGGACCTAAATCCCCCATGGGAGAGATGATGTTGACCACCTCACCAGGCCAAGAACCGAGGCTTCGGTGAAGCTCCTTCCCTAGAATTAGTGCTGGCGGCACGCGGGATTTCGATCGCGGCGCAGGGAAGGCCATGTCTGCCTCGCCCTTGGAGGGGTCGCTGGGCTCAGTGTCGACAGCGCCGAGCTTCAGGGCCCCTCTCTCCTGACCGATTGGTCGGAGCGATTTGGCCTGGGACAGCATCCAGTGTTCACAACGCACTTCAGGGTCGATGAGGACATCTAAGCAACCACCCAAAAGCTGCTGCGGGAATTGGCTCGTCTCGCCGATATTCTCTGTGTCGACTCCAAGCAGGGCGATAGCCTTGATGCTTGTTGGGGACTTAAGCATGACCTCAGTTCGGAGAAGAGGGCTCACGCCTGTCACGTCTTCAACGCTGCGCACTGACGCGCTCACTGAGTTGTAGTCTTCGAGCCATTGAGAACCTTCGGCCGGCTGAATCAGAACATGCGCGTTGGTATTGATGATCTTCTGCCGCAGGTCGCCTTGAAAGCCATTCATAACGCCGAGAACTAAGATGACCTCGGCGACACCGATGGTGATCATGAATGTGCTGAAGGCGCTGAAGACCGTCATGAAACAGTACAGCGCCCCGAAGAGGGAGACACAGCCACCAAGCGCACTGATCACCCCGCCGACCGCGAGCAAGGTCTGAGCGCCCACGGCGGCATTACCGAAGATCGAGACCGAGGCACCAGAGCCTGTCTGAAGATATGCGGCGAGCGCTACGATCAACAGACCAAAGCCTAAGAGACCAAGGCCGATGTAGAGGGCCTTGGGTCTTCGTTTTGGCGTAAGAAGATATCGCCAGCCGACTAGGCTTTCGTAGGCTGCTGAGGCCAAGTGATTAGCCTTCGGGTCGCATGAGCGGGAAGAGGATTACATCGCGAATAGATGGACTGTTCGTCATCACCATGGCGAGGCGATCGATGCCGATTCCTTCACCAGCGGTTGGGGGGAGACCAAACTCAAGCGCGCGGACGTAGTCCTCGTCCATCGGGTGCGCTTCTGCGTCGCCGCCCTCACGCTGCTTAACCTGCGCTGCGAATCGCTCATATTGATCGACGGGGTCATTGAGCTCGCTAAATGCGTTAGCGACCTCTCGGCCGGCGATATAAAGCTCGAAGCGATCCACGAGGTCTGGATTTGAGTCCTTCTTACGTGACAATGGAGACACGTCTAGCGGAAAATCCGTCACGAAGGTCGGCTGTATGAGGTGCTCCTCAGCGGCCGCCTCGAAGACCTCCATCTGAAGGTAGCCAATGGAGAGCGTCTCGGCCTTCTTTACGCCCAAACGCTGGGCCGCCTCTAGTAGACTGTCGCGGTCCGTAACCTGGTCTGCCTCAAGACCTGCGTATTCCACCAAACCATCTAGGACGGGGAGTCGCTTGAACGGCTTAGCGAATGAGATCTCTTCTTCACCATATGGGACGGTGGTCTGGCCGTGCAAATGCTCACACAGGCCGCTCAAAAGCTCCTCGGTGAGATCCATGAGGTCTTCGTATGTGGCGAACGCTTGATAGAACTCAAGCATCGTGAATTCCGGATTATGTCGCGTTGATACGCCCTCGTTTCGGAAGCACCGATTCACTTCATAGACACGATGCAGACCACCGACGACCAAGCGCTTTAGGTTCAACTCCGGCGCCACGCGCAGAAATAAGTCCATGTCGAGCGTGTTGTGGTGCGTCGTGAAAGGGCGAGCCGAAGCGCCGCCATAGATCGCTTGTAGCATGGGCGTCTCTACCTCAAGGTAGTCACGCTGATCGAGAAAGTCTCGAACGTATCGGACGATCTGCGCTCGAGTCTTGAATGTCTCGCGCACCGTGTCATTGACGATGAGATCCAAGTAACGCTGCCGATAGCGAGTCGCGACATCGGTCAGACCATGCCACTTCTCCGGTAGCGGTCGCAGCGACTTAGTGAGGATCCGAAGCGTCTTGGCCATGACTGAAAGTTCGCCTCGGTTCGTCTTCATGACGGGCCCGGTCACCCCGACGATGTCACCGACGTCCATGAGGCTCAGCCGCTCAAACTCTTCTTCATCGATGAGCTTCTTAAAGAAGTTGGCTTGAATGCGCCCGCCACGATCGTCCAGCGAGACGAACACGATCTTGCCGAACTTGCGGACGGCGCGAACGCGTCCACTAATCGCGACCTGGTTGTCCTCGGTCTCAAGCTGCTCGAGGCTCTTTTCACCGTGAACGGCGATAATCTCAGATGAGATGTGAGTGACTCGGAAGTCATTAGCGTACGGGTTCTCACCGCGTGAACGCAGCGTCTCAGCCTTCTCTCGGCGCTGCCCGATAATCTTCTCTTCCACGATCGCCTCCATGGGTAGGGCGCGTCAGCTATGCTGACGAAATGTCGCGCAAATTAACGCTTGGAGCAGGGGATAGCAAGCCCCCCGAGTCCGTCGGTTACGCTCAGGCCTGTCGGTGGTCAACTCGCCGCTCTGATTCAAGTGTTCGCGCTTATTAATTGCGCTCGGTTGATTCTCCAGAGTGCATCAAAAGGAAGGACTCAACCAAGCCGTCAAGAGCGCCATCCAGTACCCCTTTTGTGTCGCTGGTCTCGAAGTTAGTCCGAAGGTCCTTAACGAGCTGGTATGGGGCGAGAACATACGAACGGATCTGGCTACCGAAGTCGATCTTCGCCTTGCCGGCGTACAGGCTATCTCGCTCTTCTGTTCGCTTGGCCAACTCTTGCTCGTATAGCTTCGCTTTGAGCAACTTGAGCGCGGTCGCTCGATTCTTGTGTTGGCTACGCTCGGCTTGACAGGCGACGACGATACCGCTCGGCATATGTGTCATTCGAACGGCGCTGTCCGTTTTGTTGACGTGCTGACCACCTGCACCGCTCGAGCGAAATGTGTCGACGCGCAGGTCTGATTCATTGACGTCGATCTCTATGTCGTCGTCGAGCTCCGGTAACACGGCGACGCTAGCGAAGCTGGTGTGTCGGCGTTTGTTGCTGTCGAAGGGGGAGATACGCACCAGACGATGCACCCCGTTCTCCGCCTTCATATAGCCGAAGGCGTACTCGCCCTCGACTCGAAAGGTCGTGCTCTTTATACCGGCCTCTTCACCGTCTTGTTGATCGGTGAGCTCCACTCGCCAGCCTTTACGCTCACAGTATCGAAAGAGCATACGCTGGAGCATCGAGGCCCAATCTTGGCTTTCGGTGCCCCCGGCCCCGGCGTTAATGCTCACGAAGCACGCAGCCTTATCGTGTTGGCCGCCCAGCATCCGCTGGAACTCCATCGCGGCCATCACGGAGTCGGCGCTCTTCGCCGACGAGGAGGCCTCAGCGAGGGCGTCGGGATCCTCTCCCGCGAACTCAAGCATCACCTCGCAGTCATCGATATTGGTGTCGATGGAGCTCAGCGTCTCGAGGGTGTCTTTAATCTGAGTGCGCTCGCGCAAGAGCTCTTGCGCCCTATTTGGATCGTCCCAAAACTCTGGGTTACTGCTGAGGTGGTCGAGTTCGGCTAGACGTTCGGTCTTTGCACCGGCGTCAAAGATACCTCCGGAGGTCGACGAGACGAGCGCGCATGTCAGTGATGCTGCTCTCTAGCTCTCCAATAGTCATGACGTCTTGTGCCACGGTTCTACCTCCTGCCTGCAGATGAGGCGTGTGAGCGCCTGCGGTTTGGCGGCAGTCTATCCGGCGCGCCTACAGAGTCAAGGCGCATCCCGAATCAGTACAGGGTCGAGGTCACGTTGATGGTGAAGACCTGGAGATTGAAGTCATCGAAGGTTTGGTAGTCAAAATTACCCGCGACGCCTACTGCGAGATCGGCGTTCGCGAAGAACTCGTAGCCCATTCCAGCGCCAAACCCCATACCAGTTTGGTCCTCGCTCCCCGCTCCGGAGCTAGAGAAGTTGACGAGGCCTGCGCCGGCGCGAACGAAGAAGCCTTCCGCGAGGAAGAAGTTTCCGCCCAGGCTTAGGGAAAGGCTTGAAGTCTCTACGCTGTCCTTATCGTCTGCGCGGTAGTTCATGGAGGCGTCCAATGTGAGCTTCTCTGTGACGCCGCCCCCGACGCGGGCGCCGACGTTGTATCCTAGACGAGCTTTGGCTCCGTCTGCGTCCGATTTCGCGGAGCCGCCACCAAAATGAGCTCCATAGAGCAAACCTGTACGGTCTCTCCAGCCGTCCAGAGCCATAGCCTCTGAGAAGGCGCCAAGTACGAGTAGTGCGGCCATGCTGAGAGCGATTTGTCGTTTCACGTTCAGTCTCCTTGTGTGATTCGCTGGTCTATTGAGCTAACGAAGGTCGGAAAAATTCAAGAATACCCAGCCTCCAGGCTGAACTTTTATGACTTGCTGCCGGGTGCGCCCTCCCGAGAAGACCTCAACTGTGTGGGCTCCTGCGGGTACTCGAGCGCGGGCGATATGGAACTGAGCAGGTAAGGTCACCCAGCTGCGGGTGTCCGGGGTGTCGGCCGCCGTCATGGCACCTTCCAGCAGCAGGCTAAGTAAGAAGCCGACCTCGCGGCTCCCAGTCGCTCGAGCGCCGACAGACTCCCCGATGGACCCGGCTACGGCTCGAGTGATCAAGCGGGTGATGGACGCCGCGATCAGGGTCCCCTTTATCCGCTCAAATTCATGGTGAGCGGCGTTGTCCACATCGAGGGCGACACCGCTGGAGATGAGGTCTTTATCCAGCCGGACCTGCACCGTAGGCTTCGGCCCTTTGTTACGGCGTAGGCTGGGGTAATTCACCCACTTTAGGGACCCTTTGGCGGCGAAACGTCCGGCCTTCTGGCGCTGCTTAGGGGTCAATCGGTGGTCGCGACGATTATTGGAGGCGATCACGAGGGCTGGACCGATGGGCATTCTCTCGGGAAATCGATACGGCGCCATCCCGGCCTGGACGACGATAATGACCTCGGCCTCTTTCTGGTCGACGGTCGGAGCCTCACCTGCGAGCGCTTCGTCCAGCCGAGCGTCCGCCGCTCCGCTGTAGGCCGCGAGGCGCATCAACGCGTCCTTCATGTGAGGTACGCCGCCCGCTTGATAAGCGTCGGCGTAGTGCTGCATCGCCTCATCGGGTTCGCCGCCCATCTCGAAGGCGACGCCCGATAGATAGCTGCCCATGGCCATCATCGAGCGCGCCTCTTCATCCTCTCGATCCTCAAGGTACTTTCTGTTGACCGTAAATCGACGGGCCTCGACTTGGGCCCCGCTCGCGTCGCCTAGAGCGAGGTAGTTCAGCATATTGACGGTGTTGATGAGCAGCTTCTCGTAGGGAGGCGACTTATAGACAGTTCCGTCATCAGAGAACATGTACTTAGAGATCGAGCCGAGCTTATCGGAGGTCAGGTCGAGTACATCTAAGGACTTGTCCGCGAACTGGAAGCTCTTGGTAGAGGCCTCATATCGCCCGAGGGATTGCAGGATCGTCCCACGCTCTAAGAGGAGCAGCGGAGTATCAGCCTCTATCTCTTCAGGCAGGGCGAGTTCGTCCGTCACCTTCAGGGCTTCATTGACCCGAGCGAGGGCGCCATTTGGGTCCCCCGAGCTCATGGACCGTCTGAAGGCCTGGCTCGCCGTCATATACCCGCTGCATCCCGTACACAGGATGAACACGGCGAGCAAGGCGGCGTGGTGTCTCATAGGGAGTCCGATAATCTTAGGGTGATCGACGTGCGTGCTTTTAGTTCACGAGGCCTTTAGTCAGGCTCGCCTTGTTCTGCCAGCGTACGACCCCCGTCTCTATCTCGATGGCCTGCATGAACAGGAAGTACTGAACCCGTCGCTCCGAGCCCGTCTTTTCATCAGAGGTGAAGATCTTCCCGGTGACGAAGTACTGGGCGCCCATCTGCTTAGCGAACTGAGCCGCCTTATCCCGGTCGAAGATCCGCGACTGCTGGCGCTTGATCTCCTTGAGCAACATCGTGTCCTGATTCTCCTGGCTGACGACGCTGACCTCGCCGCTGTTGACCAGGGTCGTCTCGAAGTCCGATAGGAGGGACTCGAGCTGGCTGTTGATGTGCTCTGTGGTCTTGTTCTTGATGCGGAAGATGGCGACCGTCGCCTCTTTACCGTTCTGCGACATGCGGCGCCACCGCTTCATCGCGCCCGACTCCATGAGGCTCTTAGAGTTTTGCTTGAACAGCCTCTCTAGGTCCTTCTTATCCAGGCCCGTCGACATCGCGTACTTGTCGATGTCTGGGTTGTCGGTGTCACGGACGTAGCCAGGTCCGCCGCAGGCGACGAGCAGAGATGCCGACAGGATGAGCGCGACGGTGTGGTTCAGAGAGATCATTTGGACGTACCTCGGTCGTTGAACGATAGAACTCCGCGCAGCATATATAACGATGGGCGGCGGCTGCAAGGGACGTCACAGTTCTCAGAGAATTCAATTGGCGGGAACGCTAATTCTGCTTGGGCGTATCCGTCGACGCGGTCTCGATCCCGATCTTCTCTAGGACGAGGTCTTCGATGGTCTTCTTTCCAATGACCCAGAGGGCGTCTCGATCGTTGCAGCGGGCGAAGAGGCCTAAGGGGATGCGGAAGCCCCCCTTATTACGTCGGCCACCACCATAGTGACGTCCAGCTGAATCAGCTCCGAAGACGGACTTAAGCCACTCGTCGGGGTCGATTGTCGCGCTGTTGGTCCGCAGTGAGCCGTCTACGACGTCGCCGTTGACGATACCGAATACAAGGGCGGTTTCGATGCCCTCGTGTCGGAGTAAGAAGTCTGACGCTTGGGCGATGCCGTCGCGGTCCTCCTCACGGACGAAGCCGACGCCGGCGAGCAGGAAAGTGCCTCGGATTTCTTTGTTGTTGAGGCCACGCTGGATGATCTCCATCGTCCGCGCTGTGACCGACTGCTTGCTGATGAGTCGAAGCAGGTCGTTATCAACGAAGGGGCGGAGATAGGCTGCGGCTCGAAAGTCGAGTGGCCGCCCGATCAGAAAGTTGTCCGTATCGGTGCGGATACCGTGCATGAGCGCTGTCGCCAGCCGTGCGTGCTCAAAGTTACCGATCTCTAGCCCATAATCTGAGTGCTCAAGATACTCAGCGTAGATGCTGCTGGTCGCGCCCACATCTTCACGGATATCTAGGTGCATCGCCTCGAAACCGCCTAGGGTCTTGTGGTGGTCGACGAAGGTAAGGATCGGTGGAGGGGACTCCAGCGGCACTGGTAGATGTGGGCTCTGCGTGTCGACAAACGCGAGGTAGTCGAAGCCGCTCAGGTCCATATCTTCTCTGTACTGTCGTAGATCCGCATCCAGACTCTTAACGAGCGCTCGGTTCTCCGGGTGGCTCACCTGGTCGAAGAACACGATCGTAGAGTCTATCTCGAAGAGAGCGGCGAACTGACGCTGCGCGATCGCGCTCGCGATGCTGTCAGGATCGGGGTGCCCCTTGATCACGATGAGGAGATTGGAGCCGCGCGCGCTCTCGAGAGTCTCGATGAAGCCAGCGAGCTTCTTAGGGCTGTCGCAGATCCCACGATACGGTGCAGGTGGATCGGACTTCGCCTCGCTGGAATGAACCGCGAGGGCGACATGCTCACCACTGCTCGTAGTCTTTTTCTTAGACACGGAGGCCATTAGCCCTCCTCAACTTCATGACGCCCCCTCGGTGCGGGGCCAGAGGCGCCTACCGAGTAGCGACAGAGAAAAAACATTAGCCCCCGATGAAAGAGATCACAAGACCGCTCCCACAGATGGTCCCCGTTTGGGCCGTTTTTTCTGCGCTGAAATACATGAAAAGTAAAGGAAATTAAGTTCGTTTATCAATATCTCGGAACACGGGCATCGACCTCTTTACTCCACCGCTCGATGCCTCCTGCGAGGTTTACCGCGTCTGTGAAGCCTTGGCTCGCCAAGTAGAGAGCGACGCGCATACTGCGGATGCCATGGTGGCACAGGACGAGTACGGGCCGGTCGGGATCGAGGGTGTGTACCCAGGTCATCAGTTGATCCATGGGCAAGAGTTGAGCACCGTCAACGTGCGCGAGCTCGTACTCTCCAGGTGTCCGCACGTCGATAAACTGGGGAGGCTCATCGCTCGCTAGCCACTCCGCTGCGTCGTTGGGCGATATGGCGCGAACTGTTGGACTACTCATAACTTAAGATCCCTGTTCAGAGTCGGTGAACAGTGCGTATGCACCCTCGAGACTGCCGCGGAACGCATAGGTCACGATCTCTGTGCCCCGAGGTTCGCGGCCACGCAGCATAAAGCAGAGGTGTTGGGCCGAGACACGGCAGGCTGCACCTTTGGCGCTCAACTCTTTCATGAGGGCATCTACGATCTCGCCAGTGAGCTGCTCCTGGAGGATCAGGCGGCGGGACAGCGCCGCGACCAGACGCTCCAGGGCCCCGAGC
>CALELH010000004.1 GCA_937902595.1 uncultured Myxococcales bacterium | reverse complement strand
GTAGCGATTAACGGTGACGGTTTCTTTCAGATTCAGATGCCAAACGGGACGACCGGCTACACTCGGGATGGTGGATTCCATGTCGATAAGACTGGAAGCCTCGTCACGGCCGAAGGGTTTCAGCTTGAGCCAAATATTGTGGTGCCCAATGAGGCGATCGCCATTCACGTTGGTGATGACGGTTCGGTGAGTGCAACTTTGTCCGCCCAGGCCGACGCTGCACAGCTAGGCCAGATTCAGACAGCGAGCTTTATCAACCCGGCCGGTCTCCTCAACATCGGTGGAAACTTGATGCAAGAGACAACCGCCAGCGGGCCAGCCGTTATCGGTGTGCCAGGTGAGAACGGTTTCGGGCAGTTGCAGGCTGGTTTTCTCGAGCTATCGAACGTCGCCGTCGTTGAAGAGATGGTCAACTTGATCACAGCTCAGCGCGCTTTCGAGTTCAACAGTAAGGCTGTTCAGGCATCTGACCAGATGCTTCGTGAGCTAGGCCAGTTGAGGTAATGATGAGAGTAATCCTCACCACTGTCCTGCTATTGGCAGGGTCGGCAGCCATGGCGGCACCGTCGGTAAAGATCGCTTCGGACGCAACCGTCAAGTCGCCGGTGATTCGTCTAGGAGACGTCGCCAGCTTCTCAGGTATCGATCGAGCGACTCGCAAGCGGCTAAGCCGAATTGCTCTGGGACGTTCACCGCTGGTCGGCCGAGCCAAGTATGTGCCTCGCGCTTACGTCGTCCGACGTGTTCGCGAGACTCTAGGTCGTTCGATCAAGGTCGAAGGGCCGGATAGGTTCACCGTTAAGCGCAGCGCTTCGATGCTCAAAGGTGAGGCTCTCACGGCCATGATTCGGGCAGAGGTCGAGTCGCGGATACCGTACGAACTGACCGACGTTGCTCGTATTCACTTACCGACCATCTCCGACATTCGTGCTCCGGCTGGATCGAGAGCGCGGGTGGAGTTTGGACCGGGTGAAGATTTCGATGGTCCGGCTACCGCAGACCTCATCATTGAGGATGGAGCGAACAGAGTAAGCACTCGACGCGTGAGTATCCGCGTCGACCGTTTTGTGAACACCTTTGGCGTACGAAAGGAACTCCGGCGTGGTCATCGATTAACGCGCAGCGACCTCGTCGCTCTTCGAGTGCCTTCAAGTACATTGCCTTCGGATGTCATCGAGCGGCCGGAGTTTGTCGAGGGAGCGGAGCTGCGTCGACGAGCGAAGGTTGGAGAGCCTCTACGACTCGCTTGGGTCAAGGTGCCTCCTGTCATCTCTCGAGGCGAGAGGGTTCGAGTGGTCGCCCGTCGTGGAAGTATCCGTCTCACGACAACCGGTGAGGCGCTCAATAACGCTTCGTTCGGTAGCTTCGTCCGAGTTCGAAATCTAGACAGCCGAAAGATCGTAACCGGGCGGGCTAACGCGCCAGGTGTCGTGGAGTTGGAGTTCTAATGATGACGATTGTAACCCGATTAACGCTTACGGCAGCTTGTCTGATCTTTACGGTCGGCTGTGTGTCGCACATCAAGCCATATACGCCCAAGAAGAGGACGTATCAGTTACCTGTGGCTCATGCGGCCTACGACGCTGCTCGAGTCAGCGGTTCGCTCTTCGATCCGACTGGTCCTGGTATTCGATTGACGACTGATGCGCGTGCTCAGGGTGTGAATGATGTTGTGGTGGTGCTGATTGACGAGAACGCTCGTGCGCAGCGGAACATGAACAGCGAGAGCGCACGGCAAAACTCGAGCAGCACCGCCGTTGAGAGCTTCCTTGGAATGGTCGCGAAGTTACAGAAGGAATACCCGGACTTTAACGGGGCGACGGCCATGCAGTTTGCTCAGGAGAGCGCTTATAAGGGCCAGGGTAAGACGAGTAGAACAGAGCGACTTCAAGCGACTGTTCCTGCGATGGTCCGGCAGGTTCTACCCAATGGAAACCTCTTTATAGAGGGACACCGGGTCGTCCTGGTGAACAAGGAAGAGCATCACTTCTACATCAGCGGAGTGATTCGTCCTGAAGATATCGATGGAAATGGGCAGGTGCGTTCGAGTCGGATGGCTGACGCCCAAATCGAGTTTACCGGTCGTGGTGAGATGACATCAGGTGCATCTAAGGGCTGGTTCTCTAGCATTCTTGACTACGTGTGGCCGTTCTAATGGAGGGGATGATGACAAGACTACGAACCATCATTCTAGTGTTTCTGGCGACTCTAGTGAGCGTCGGCAACGTTGAGGCTGAGCGCATTAAGGACCTCGCTAACGTCCGAGGAGTTCGCTCCAACCAGCTCGTTGGGTATGGGATCGTGATCGGTCTCAATGGCACGGGTGATTCGGATAAGACGACGTTTACCACGCAGTCCGTGGTGGCGATGCTCGCTCGCAACAATGTCCGCGTAGATATGCGAGGCCTCAAGCTGAGAAACGTGGCTGCGGTGATGGTGACCGGCGATCTGCCAGCTTTCGCTCGGACCGGAAACAAGATCGATGTGACGGTCTCGAGTATCGGTGACGCCAAGAGTCTCGTCGGAGGTACCTTGGTCGTCTCTCCACTACGAGGTCATGACGGCAAGGTCTATGCGATGGCCCAGGGGCCGTTGGCTGTCGGCGGTTATACGGTCGGCGATGGCGCTACAGGTGAGGTCAAGAATCACCCGACGGTCGCGAGAATCTCTAACGGCGCCATCGTAGAGCGCGAAGTTCAGGTCAAACTTGATCATCAGAAAGATGTCACTCTACAGCTCAGAGACGCTGACTTTACTACAGCGGCGCGGCTCGCCAAGGTCATCGATATGAACCTAGGCGGCAAGTACGCTACCGCCCGCGACAGTGGGACGATCAGCGTCAGGGTGCCCGCTGCTTATGCTCAGCGTCCTGTGGACTTCTTGGCGCTCATTGAACGCCTTGAGGTGACACCGGACTCACTCGCTCGTGTCGTGGTGAATGAGCGAACAGGCACGATCATTATGGGGCAGGACGTTCGTATCTCTCCTGTGGCGATCGCCCATGGAAATATTACGGTCAGCGTTAAGACGACGGAGCAGGCGGTCCCGGCGACTCCTTTGACACCTGGATTGGGCCAAGTTCAAGCGAACACTGAGCTGACGGTGAAAGAAGAGAAGCGCAACCTGATTGAGGTCAGCGGAGCGAGTCTCGCTGATGTGGTTGAGGGACTGAACCGTCTCGGAACCAGTCCTAGGGACCTCATCACAATCTTACAGGCCATCAAGAAGGCGGGCGCTCTCAAGGCCGCTCTCGAGGTCATGTGATGGATATCAAGACGTCCAACACTTCGGCGAGTATTTTTGGCGCAGCGCCCGGTTTGGCGACTGCTCCATCATTGCCGTCGCTGAAGGAAGGTGAAGAACACAAGTCGGAGGCGATCCGTGAGGTCGCTCGACAGTTCGAGTCGATCTTCTTGCACCAGGTGTTCAAGTCCATGCGCTCGACAGTACCGAAAGAGGGCATGTTTGGCGCTGGATTTGGTGGTGAGGTCTTCACTGACATGTTGGACCAGCAATACGCTGACCTGGCGACTAAGAACTCAACCTCAGGGCTGGCCGAGACAATCGCCCAGCATTTGGGAGCTGAGCCAATGGAGCAGCCGACTCTACGTCGTCCTGAAGGGATCCGGAGATTAAACGCGGCCAATGCGTATGCGAAGCAGAGCGCACAATCCGACTGGCAACTGCCAGTTAAGGGAAGCGTTTCGAGCAATTTTGGCATGCGTCGGCTTCATCACGAGCACCAGTCGAGGATGCACTCGGGGATCGACATCGCGGCAAAGACAGGGACGCCGATCGCGGCCGCTCGGTCTGGCGAGGTTGTCTTTGCCGGAGAGCGTGGAGGCTATGGGAAAACCGTGATCATCGATCATGGTGATGACATCAAGAGTCTCTATGCCCACGCGAGTGAGCTCATGGTTGAACCCGGCCAAACCGTAGCTGCAGGTGACACGATCGCAGCTGTCGGAAGCACAGGTAAGAGTACGGGACCTCATCTCCATTTCGAGGTGAGGCAGGCTGGGCGAGCAGTGGATCCTGCCCGGCTAATTGGATTGAAGAAGAAGTAAATGGGCCGTTTTGGCCATTAATCAGCCGCATAAAAGGATGCGGTTTTACTGGAAACCTGCGATAATTG
>CALELH010000003.1 GCA_937902595.1 uncultured Myxococcales bacterium | reverse complement strand
GCTCACTCATGTCTCCGGGTGCTCTGAAATCTGGACCGAAGACACGCTGGAAGAACTCTCGAGGATCTTTGATTGGCGGGTTCGTATTATCGGGACCGTTGTGTGACAGACCCCGACCAGGTTCAGCTCCAAACTCAAGGGATTTGAATCGAGTCTCTCTACCGATAGACTCCGCCACGATTTGGTCAATAGTTGGGCCATTAAAGGTCTGGTCTTCATGGGATTTCACCAGGAGCGGCATCCCCGTCAAGATGCCAGCAGAGCCGGAATGATGTGGGATTACGTTCGGCGTCTTGATAGCGAGGCCGGTGAGGACCGTGAGCTTGTGTTTCATGGGCGCCAGCGGTGCAAGCTGCTCAGAGAGCTGCCAATCCCCGCCGCGTCCCTGGCTATCAGGTATCCAGCGTGGGGGAGAGACACCGTTTCCCCAACAAAATAGCCCAAATCGTGTTGGGAATGCGCTGCCCGCTTGGGCGTGAGCGTCGTAGACCTCCAGCCATGGGAGCGCGATTGTAACCGCCGCGCCACCGGCCAAGCCCCGCAAGAATCGTCTTCGAGTCCAACGTCTCATTGAGCCACCTCCTCGGTCGGCGTGACGGCCCGGAAAATCCGACTTTCAAGGACCTCAACCAAGAGCTCCTTGATGCGGAACCCTTGGGCTTCAAAGCGCTCCGTCACGACGTTGATCATCTCAGATTGCTCTTGGTTCTCCATGGCGCCGGTGACGAAGCGATGCAGATGCAATGTGACGCAGCGTGAGAAGTTTCGATGGTCTCGGATGAGGTGAGAGAGGCTCACGGCATCAGCAAAGGGCTCTCCGTCGAGCTCCCCGCTCGGATCGATCTCGGCGTCATTATCGGTCATTCGATAAACCGCCAGACCATCGAATTGTTCAAAGGCCAGCCCGATGGGGTCCGTCAGTGAGTGGCATCCTCGACAGGACTCATTCTGCAGATGTTCTGCCACCCTATCTCTCAAGGTCTGAACTCTCCCGGATGGCTCCGGAATTGAGGTGTCTACATCGGCGGGAGGAGGGGGGACGATCTGGCAGAGGAGCCTCTCGCGAACGAACTTACCTCGCAGTGTCGCTGAGGTGGAGACTGGATGGGAGTTTCCTATGAGAAAGCTCGCTTGTCCGAGGAAGCCCGCTCGACCTGAACGTTCGGGAAGTATCGTCTCGCCAAAGCCTTCACGAAGCGGCGCTCTGACCCCATACAGCGCAGCGAGTTTTCGGTCTATGAAGGTGCGCTGTGTTGTCAGGAAGTCCCTAAAGTCTCCATCGTCATCGAAGATGAGCGCCTCCAGGTTAAGCAAGGTCTCCTGTCGCGCTTTCTTTCCCAGGTCGGCGCTGAGGGATGGAAAGACAATGGGGTCTTTATTGAGCTGGTCGAGCTCATCTAGACCAAACCACTGAGAGAAGAAACGGAGAAAGCCTCGCCGTGCCCTTGGGTCATCCAAGAGCCGTTCGATGCTGAGCCTTAATCCTTCATCCGTCGTGAGATCACCCGCTGCGGCTGCCCCGAGAAGCGTCTCGTCTGGTGATGTATCCCAGAGTAAGAAGCTGAGTCTCGAGGCGAGGTCCCAACTCGTATAGAGGCCGTCTTGACCAAGCTCTTTACGAAAGACGAAGTTGGGGGATTGTAAGAGATAGGCCAGCGCGAACTCTAGGCCCGCGTAGGTGCTGGATAGACGCTCTGATGCTGCCGAGTGTATCTGAAGGAGCCGCGCTGACTCGCCCTCGGTGAGTGGGCGTCTCCAGAGCAGACGTCCGTATCGATTGAGGGTCTCAGTAACGCATTCGTTTTCCATCGCATCACACGCGACGCTGCGCTCGCGTCTCGGCTCCGCGAATACCTGCTCGGCGACGCTATAGGCCATGGCCTCTAGACTCTCGACCCCGCGAGGGGAGATCGTTGAGATTCCCGAGCCAATCGTCACGAAGCCGGACACGGACCGATCGGGATCAGCTAACCCACTGACCACAACGTCATCACCAAAGAGGTCCTGGATGGAGTGAGTAATTTGGGCCCGAGTCAGTTTGGGGATCGGAGCGATGGTGCCGCGATACTCCACAGTATCCAGCTCCGGGGGAGGCGGCCCGTCAGCCATCGTGTCAGGGAGCGCTCCCGCGTCGGCCATAGGGACCGAATCGTTCACGTCATTGGTAGCGTTCGAGCATCCTAGAGCCCAGAAACCCCAGAGGGTGACGAGTAACCACAGATTGGGAGTGGGTAGGCCCCACGACATAGTCTATTACCCCGTAATTTGTTCGCGACACTTGGGGTTGTACTCACAAGAGAACAAAACCCGGCGGTCATCATATGACAGTGACTGTTCCACGGCCATACAGAGTGACGTGTTTCTCGGTTGTGTCGTTCGGTGTGGGGCGACGTGCCGATTCAGAGCGCATGATTTTTCGACGCTCAAGTCCATGTGGGCGAATGAAAACTGTCAGCGAGGGCCAGAGTATCTGCGGCCATGGGGGATGATCTTTTTCTAGGGGTCATCTGTCCAAGGTGAGGCTCGGTTGGAGCACACCGGTGCAGGTGGTGAGATTACCTGGAGGGCATCTCGATCTTCGCGGCCGTGTTGTCGCCGGACTGTCGGACGACGAGGTCTCCCAAGATTTGCAAGCCCTCGAGTACCTGAGCGCTCAGCTTGTCTTCATCCTTCTTCTTCTTATCTTTTTCCTTGTTGTCGGGGTCATCAAGGATCTCTGCGATCTTGATGAGCCCATTGTTCTTCTTTCTTTTCTCCAAGGTCTCTCGAACTTTCTTGAAATCTTTGTGATCAGCCACGCGCTGAGCCGACGCTTTGGAGAGGTGATCGATGTCTGCTTTAGTGATGGCGAGCCATCGCTTGACCGGATCCTTGGAGTTCACTGCCTTTGTTCGGAAAGGCTCGAGGGTGCGGGCGGGGAGAGCGTAGTCCTGATGCCGTTCGCCATAATCTTCGTTATTGAAGACCGTCGGTACACGAATGTCCGCGGCGACACCTAAGCTCTGTGTGGAGGCACCACCAGGTCTAAAAAAGTGCGCGGTGGTGACCTTGAGCGCGCCAAAACCAGGCGGTAGAGAGACGATGTTCTGGACGGTTCCCTTACCAAATGTGTGATCATCACCGACGATGACAGCGCGTGAATAGTCTTTCATAGCGCCGGCCAGAATCTCGGAGGCTGAGGCGCTTACCCGAGATGTTACGACGACCATAGGTCCCCTATATTGGACCGCGTCGTCATTGTCGCTCAGCACCTGCGAGGGTGAGGCAGGTCCATGAATCATGACAACGGGGCCCTCTTTGATAAACAGGCCAGAGATGTCCACAGACGCCTTCAGCAGCCCGCCCCCATTGTGAGAGAGGTCCAGCAATAGGCCGTCAGCTTTCTTGGCCGCAACGTCCTTCAGGAGCCGCTTGATGTCTGTTGTACAGTCGCGGGCGCCACGCGCTGGATCTCCTCCATAGAAAGACGGCAGCTCAATGATCGCGAGGTTCAAGCGCTTACCATCTCGAGTGACCTTCTCCCAACGCAGCTTCGCGGCCTGGTCCTTGAGGTCGATCTTATCGCGAGTGATCACGATGTTGAGGGTCTCGTTCGTGTCTCCCTGTCGCAAGACAGTCAATTTGACCTGAGTGCCCTTCTTTCCGCGGATAAGTCGGACGACGTTCTTGAGCGCCATGTCGATGACGTCGACCGCTTCGCCGCCTGGGATCTGAGTCACCGCGACGATCTTGTCTTTAGTCTTGAGCTGTCCCTGCCGGTAGGCGGCGCCTCCTGCGATGACATCTTGAACCGTCGTGTATCCATCACGGCTGCTCAACTGTGCGCCGATACCCTCTAGGGAGAGATCCATTGAGATTCGAAAGTCTTCAAGATCCTCCGCTGAGAAGTACGTTGAGTGGGGATCCAGAGCATTTGAGAAAGCGTTCATGAAGCTGGAGTACATCTCAGCTTTTGTCTGCTCTTTAACTCGCCGTGAGATCAGCTCGTAGCGGTGAAGCAGCTTGGTGCGCGCCTCTTTCAGCTTCGTTCCGGCCGACACATAATTAGCCAATTGGAAATGCAGGAGCTTCGCACGGAGAGTATCCTGCTCCGCTTTGGTCTTAGGTCGAGTGCGCTTGTCTGGATCGACCTGTAGAGCGAGAGAACGATCGATGGAGAGGCCTTCTTGCTCAGTGAACCGCTTGACGAATTCTTGCATCTCCTTGTGCCACTCAAGTTGAGACTTCTTGAGCCAATCGAAGGTATCGCATCGCCCTTGTTTAGCGTCCTTTAGGAGGGTGCGTGCTTTCGCCGTGAGTTCCTTGAACTGAGACTCCACGAGGAGTGACTTCGATGGATCAAACCTGTCGCTGTAGAGCTTAACAAAACGTGCGTCTAGCTCGTCTGACTCCTCCGTATATTGAACGTGCTTTTGGTAGTATTTACCCATCAAGCTAGGCAATGCTGGGCAACTCAGAGGGCTTAAACCCCTGCTTGATTGAGCGAACGCTACGTTTGAGAGAACTAGTACGCTAACGAGTACTGTCAATCCGATGCGGACATGCATAAAAACCACCTGAATCTATCTTCGAAACTCATAACATAAGGACGCTCTGAACGCCTACATTCTGACGAGCAGCGGGGCGTAGTCTCTAGAGTGTCATACGGTGCTTTGGGCGCTGACATTCAACTCCAGTTCGGAATCGCGATTATCGAGGAGTCAAACTGCACGAACAGAACCCCCGTGAGTAGTCAGTGCAACCGCGAAAGGTACATTCGATATTCCATCGCTTTGGCGTGGTGACCACGAGACGCTTAAGCGCGCTTGATCCTTAGTCCGAGCCCATCATGGCGCAGCCTCTTACTGTACTGATGCTGTCGTTGTCCCCCAGGCAGGCGATCTCAAAGGCCAGCGATAGATGAGTGATCTTGCCGGCATCGTCCCGCTGGAGGCTGAGTACATCGAGGTGACCGGACCAAGGCGCGAGAGGAGACGAGCCACAGGGCGCGGACAACGCAAAGCGCTCTGAGGCCCGAAGCTGTACGTCCATCGTGCTCAAGGCGCGGCGTCCTTCGGTGCTGTCCGTTGGGTCTATCCGCATGGTGACGGTCGCGCCACTCGGGTTGAGGGTGAGTACACCCGTCTCTAGATCAAGCTGGACGTCTTGGGGACCAAAGGTAGTGGTCGCCTCCTGGTCGCTCCCTTGAGCGTCCTTGAACGCCATCAATCCACCGGGATCTGTGCAGGACGCCTGGATGAGCGGCTCTTCATCGTCACCGTGGATGAGTTTGAGCGCCTCAGAGGTCGCGATGGGTCGAAAGGGGTCCGAGACGAGCGCAGCCTGAATGAATATAAACTCGGGACATTCATCCGCCCCTTCGGTTCTACATGAGGTGTAGGTCGCACCCGCGAGCCCTTGAAGACCATCTTCGAAGCGGACTTCACCGGGAGTGATTCGTCCGGCGGTTGAAGGGCTTGGATAGAGGAGCAATGAGCCTACGTAGGGGTCTCCAGTGTTCGCGTCCGTGACTCGAAGTGAAAAGTCCAGCTCTGTGATCCCGTCGGCCGCGATCGTTCGCGTTGTAAACGGGCTAAACTCTACGGTGAGCTCAGGCTGCTCCGGTTCATCGGGAGCGGTTTGGCATTGGCCATCAAGGCAGACGAGGTCCTCTAGGCAGGCCTCGCCTCCAATACGACATTCGCCACCGAGCTCGCCTGGTTGCACCTTCGCTTCTTGGCAGCCGAAGCCGATCAAGGCAAGCAATAGACAGATGTGTATACGGTTCATGGGCTGGAGTGTAACCGCAAACGATCGGTGATCGCCAATCTCTCGAGATGAAGTTGTCTGTGACGGCGATTGAGGCGGTAGTCGAATCATTACTTGTCTTTGGATGGCTTGGGTTGAGAGCCGTCACCGCTTTTTCCTGCTCCTCGGCCTCCTCGACGACGTCGGCGTCGTCGATTGCCTTCACGGTTACCATCCCCGCCTTGCTTGCCTTGGCCATTTGAGCGCTGACCACCTGGACGTTTAGCGCTCTCTTTGCCTGACGGTTTACTCCGATCGCTGCGTTCGCCGCCGGCGTCTTTCGGCTTGTCGCCTCGGCCGCGTCGTTTTCGTCGCCGACGTCGCCTCTCTCCAGAGTCTTCCTGTGGGGCGCCGGTGTCATCTGGCTGGGCTGGTTGAGCAGCTGTCGTCACTACTCGCTGGGGCTCGGGCTCCTGTGAACTCGGCGGTTCAGAGGGCTCATAGACCTCCTGCTTCTTCTTTGGTCGTGGGCGTCGATCCAGGATCGCATCGACCAGGTTGAGGAAGTCGAGAGGTTCTGTCTTGGTTGATTCATTCATCGGTGGCCTCCGGACTGTGCCAGCTGATCAGTGATTCGAACGAACAAGGCTTCGAGCACCAATCTGACGTTTCCCATTCTCTCAAAGATCGCGGTCTCCGCTTGGTTTAGGCGCTCAAGTCGGTCGAAAACTTCGGACTGTGAGAGGGTAGAGGCACGCTTAGAGAGCTGCTCTTTGTACTCCGAGTTAACTAACTCAGAGGGCTCCATTCCGCCTTGGAGAGCGAGGATGTCTCGGTGCCAGCTACGTAATAGGTGAAACACCGTAGGGAGAAAATCTCGGCGATCAGGTCGAGCTAGATCTGAGGCAAAGCTCATGGTGTCGCTCAGGTTTGGGGCCTCTGTGCCTGCGCCGCCCAGTCGCTCTAGGAGCTCGCTGCGGGCGTCGAGAACCTCGTCTTCGATGAGATCCATCGCCCTACCGAGGGATCCTTCAGCCAGCCGACTTAGGCAGGTCGCGTCCTCCGATGAGAGGTCCGTCGTGCTCACAAGTCTATCGGCGATGAAATCGGGAGACAGAGGTGAAAAGCGTACCCTTTGGCACCGTGAGATGATCGTCGGTAATAGTCGGTGTGGTGCGTCGCTGACCAGAATGAAATAGGTCCCTTTTCCGGGCTCCTCTAGAGTCTTAAGGAGGGCGTTCGCTGTGGGCGGAGTCATGCACTCTGCGTCGAGCAGCAGCACGACTCGGCGATCGCCCTCGAAAGCTTTAAAGGTCAGGGACCGCTGCAGCTCTCGTACTTGTGCGATTTTGATGTTTCTCTCGCGACCGCCGTCCTTTTTCTGGTTACGTTCAATGACGTGGAGATCGGCGTGCTGGAGCGACGCAACGCGGACGCAGGCGTTGCACTGATCGCATGCGTCGGCTGTCTCTGTTGGCTGGGTACACAGCAGCGCTTGCGCCAAAGCTTTGGCCGAGAGTGTCTTTCCGACACCACCAGGGCCAGTGAAGAGATACGCATGGTGCAACCGGTCGCTGAGCAGCGCCCGGCGGATAAACTCGCATGCGTGGGGTTGTTCCTGGATCGCCTTAAGCGGCATAAGAGCTCAGAAGTTGTATTCGAGGTTGATGTTCAGCACACCGATGGCCTGCGTGTATACGCCGGAAGAGTCCGGCTGACGCTGGCCTTGTCGGAAACCAAACTGGTCGATATCTGTCTCATTCATGTCTTCGGTTCGCCCACGGGGCTTCACGTCGCGCTCGGTATAGATCACCTGGGTGTATGTGAGTCCCAGAGCCAAGGCGTCGTCCATAAATTCAAGACGTGCACCCGCCGACGCGGTGAACTTATCAGTGTCGAAGAGGGCAGGCTCGAGGGTGCGGTCCGGTACTGAATTAGTGTCGAATCCACCGCCCGCGACGAGCTCTACGTCATCGTTGAGCCAGTAAGAGGCTCCGGCGCGGATAGCGAACCCATCTTCCCACTCGCGCGGAGCGAGGAAGAGCGGGTTCCCTTCGCAGGTCTCAGGGCTGTCTAGGTCGAGGGCGCACTGCTCGGTAAACTTACTCCAGCGGATGTAATTACCGAAGAGCCTGAGCTCTAGCTTATCGCTCGAACGCCAGCGGGTACCGAAGTGAAGTACGTCGGGCAGCGACTGGAAGAACTTCACCTTGGGCTGAGTCTCATCACCATTCCCGATGACGAGCCGCGCGTTCCCCTCGAGCTCACTCTCGCCAAAGTTAGGCGCGCTCTGCCAGGACAGCCCGAACCAGAGCTTCTCGACGGGCTCCCAAATTACCCCCAAGCCCACAGACAGCTCGGTCCCGGCGACGTCGAGCAGCGCGCGGCCTTCTAAGAGGTCGCCTCGGTCATTGGCCGACAAGTGGTCATGGCCCGAGGCGTTTCGGGCGCGTGCGGTAAACACCTCGCTCTTCACCATATTGACACTCAGGCCGAGTGAAAGTCGGATATCAGGGATGTGGTAGGCGGCAGTGCCCGTGATGTAGACGCTCTTGATGGTGCCTTCGATGGCCCACCAGCGCTGAGGTCCGTCTTGCGCACCCGGAAAACCCTCGATTGCGTCTTGCTTATCGTAGACGCTTGAGCCACCGAAGGGGGCGAACAGGCTCAAACCTACGCCTAGACCTTTGACGCCAAAGTCTGAAGCGACGCCAATAAACGGACTCGCGAGCTTATTGTTTAGAGACGCCGTACCAGAGTTTGCGCCCACGGCCCCCGCTGGGGTACCCGGTGCGTTCTCTCCTTCTTCGAGGATGTGGTCGATGGCCTCGACAGGTCGTTCGTATTGGAAAGTACGCCAGGCGAAGTTTCCATCGAGATACAGACGGGTACCAGTTCCAAGGGAAAGGCCCGCCGGATTGTAATACATCGACGTCAAGTTGTCGGTTGTAGGATGGCCGTGTTCGCCACCGAAGCGCGCGACAAAAAAACCGCTCGCCGCCGCGACGGTGGTCCAAAGAAAGACCGCGAGGCCTAGAAACCAACCGATTCTGATGGGACGCTTCACCGCATCGCTCCTTCGTCAAACCAGGCGTCAGAAGAAGACGCTTAGTGGAGTCGTTGACATAGTGGGCGGAAGCGTCGCAGACTCTGGCGGATTCGTCCACCCGTAACCAGCAGAAAAGGCGCGTATCATGGCCATCTCTCGCCTATCAGAGTGTTCTCTCGCCCTCCTGGCGCTCAGTGTCTTCTTTATCGGTTGCCCAGATCCCAACAAGGTGATCGATGATTGGGTCGAGAATCGACCTCCCATCCCCGACGCTGGAATGGAGGAGGCCTGCACGAGCGCGGTCGACGCGACCGGCTCTTACGTCTTGGCGATCAACACGACCCTGTCTCCTGGAACGCCCCTTGTCTTCAAGAGTGACGTAGTCGTCGATCTTGAGGCGAGTACGATTCAAATGACGATCTTTCCCATCAGCGTTGATGGAGAGGTCCTGGACCAACCGATCAGCCCTGACCCAGTTGAACTCACTGCGGACGGCAAGTTTGTTTTGCCCTTTGG
>CALELH010000002.1 GCA_937902595.1 uncultured Myxococcales bacterium | reverse complement strand
TCGATGGTGGACTTGAGCACGCGATCACGCACCGACCTGATTTCGCCATGCTGCGTGTGCAGCTCGCGCCGGGTGAGAAGGTGCTCGCGGAGCCGAGCGCAATGGCGACGATGGACACCAACATCGAGCTCCAGAGCGGTCTCAAGGGTGGACTCCTCAAGTCCATCGGGCGGGCCTTCGGTGGTGAGTCCATGATCGTGAACACCTTTACGGCCAAAGAAGGAGCTGGTGAGGTGGTCTTCGCCCCGGGACCCATGGGAGATATGCAGCACGTGCGACTCCAGGGTGACCGCGTCCTGCTCCAACGGGGAGCCTACGTGGCCTCAAGCGAGGGCGTGGAGATCGACGGCAAGTGGGAGGGCTTTCGGGGCTTCTTCTCTGGCGAAGGCATGGTCCTGCTGCAAGCACGCGGCGAGGGTGACCTGTGGTTTAACACCTACGGAGCGATGCTCGAGATCGACGTGCGCGACGGATACTATGTAGACACGGGCTATATCGTCGCTTTTGAGGACACGCTGCAGTACGAAGTAACCGTCCTTCCTGGACTGAGCATCGGGAGCAAGATCAAGAGCTTCCTGTTCGGCGGTGAGGGGCTCGTTTGTCGGTTCTCAGGTGAGGGCAAGCTCTGGATTCAGACCCGAACGGTGAACCCCTTCCTTCGCTGGGTGTACCCCTATCGTCCGCAACAGCAGAACAATTAAGGGTTTAACGGCCATCGACATAATGTTGATAAACTTAGTCACCTTAATGTTGACCTAAAGAGTCACCTTTTGATACCGATCAGGGTCCAACGACCCAGGAGCGGTCCATGAGTGACTCCCGAACCGTACACATCCTCTTTGAGAACGAAGCCTGGCTGCCCCCCCTTCTGGAGGGTCTCGCCGCCGAAGGTCTCTCTCATGAGCTGCACCATGTGCATCACGGGCTCCTCGAGGCGACGAAAGCACCCGCTCCGGGGATCTACCTCAACCGAATGAGCCCCTCCTCGCACACTCGCGGTCACCTGGAGAGCGTGGACCTCATGGGCGAGACGCTGGCGTGGCTTGAGGGTCACGGACGCCGGGTCATCAACGGGTCACGCGCCTTCGCGCTTGAGGTCAGCAAGTTCCGACAGGATCTCGTGCTTCAGCGCTACGGTATCCGGACCCCCCGAACGGTCATGACCGTCGGCAAGGACCAGCTCCTGGCAGCCGCGCGAACCTTCACGGGCCGCTTCATCACCAAGCACAACCAGGGCGGAAAGGGTCTGGGAATTCAGCTCTTCGACTCCGTCGAGCAGCTCGAAGATCACGTCAACGCGCCCGACTACGACGCGGGACCCAAAGGCCAGATGCTGATTCAGCAGTACATCGAGCCTGCCGAGTCCTTCATCACCCGAGTGGAGCTCGTGGGCGACCGCTTCTTGTTCGCCATGCGCAGCGCGACCTCGGGCGGCTTCGAGCTTTGCCCTGCAGACGCCTGCCAGATCCCAGCCGCCGCGCCCGACGTGTGCCCCGCCGATGGCGGAGCCAAGTTCCAGGTGTCTCCGCTCACGGCCGACGACAGTCTCGTTCAGAGCTACCTGCGCTTGATGAAGCACGAGGGACTCGACCTGGCCGGAATCGAGTTCGTCGAGGACGCCGAAGGCAACCGCTACACCTACGACATCAACGGCACGACCAACTACAACTCGGCCCTGGGCCGCGAGGTTGGCGTGGACGGAATGCTTGAGGTCGCGCGGTTGATCACCCGAGAGCTCAAGAGCTCGGGCAGCGCCGGGGCTATGCGCCGAGCCGCGATCTAAGACTCAAGCGCCGCCCCACACTGGTAACAATGAAGAGCCTGTTCCCGATGGCCGGCTGCGCCACACGCCGCGCAGCTCTTCTGAGCTCGTGAGTCAGTCTTCCGAACGGCTCCCGACCGAACGGCGCTCGCCGATAAGATACCTGTTGGCACCACGATGAGACTGTAGCCGAGGATCATCAGGACCGAGGCGATGCCCTTACCGAGCACCGTCTGCGGCGCGATGTCTCCATAGCCCACCGTCGTCATGGTCACGATCGCCCAGTACATCGACTGGGGCACGGAGGTGAAGCCGCTCTCGGGTCCCTCAACCAGATGCATGGTGGCTCCGACGATGCTGACCATGATCAGCACCGCTGTGAGGAAGACGACGATCTTCGGTCCAGACTCTCTGAGAACCCTACGAAAGGTGGCCGCCTCCTTGAGGTAGCGTGCGAGCTTGAAGATCCGAAAGATCCGCATCAGCCGCAGAGAGCGAATCGCTACGAGAGACTGTGAGCCGGGAATCAGCAAGCTCAGATAGGTCGGCAAGAGCGCGAGTAGATCGACCACGCCGAAGAAGGAAAAGACATACCGCCTCGGACGCTCCACACACGCCAGACGGAGGCAATACTCCACGGTGAAAAGCGCCGTGAAGATCCACTCCGCGATGAAGAAGACGCCCGCATAAGCCAGTCCAACCCCTGGAACGGTCTCAAGCATCACGACTAAAATCGACGCGAGGATCGCGATCAACAGCCCCACATCGAAGGCCTTCCCTGCTGGAGTATCCGCTTCGAAAATCACGACGAAAAGACGCCTACGAAGAGGCGTCGATGCGGCCATAGAGGGTGGAGGCATATGACTCATGGCTAAAGCCTAACCCGAGACCTCAGGCCTGTCGCAAAGGGGAACCCCCTCCCCTGACGCAATATCGCCACAGTGTAGATAAATTACACACACAAGGTCTGGGGCCAGACTTGGCCAAAAACAACCAACGCATTGTTTTTTAAAGGGAAAACCCTCAGGAAGCCTCTTGGCACGCTCGTTGCTCTATCTAGAAGGGCAATCCCATCCACCCCTTGGAGACACCATGCGACCTCGATCCCTTCATCTTCTTCTCGCGTTGATTCTGAGCGCCTCCCTCTTCGGCTGTGACGGCTCTGGCCTTTCCGATAGCGCATCCGGATCGGAGACCTCGCCTGCGGTCAATCCACCGAGCCCCCACCCCGATGACCACACCTACGCAGCCTCAGACTCCTCGGCCTCCTATGAGCCCCAAAGTGAGAGCGGAGCGATGTCGGACTCAGATATGCTCGGGCCGAGTGAGCCCAACCTCCCTCCCAGTGAACCGAGCGACGGAGACAAGTACGAGGATGTCGGCGCGAACCCGTTCACCGTCGTGACCCATGACCCGCAATCGACCTTCGGGATCGACGTGGACACGGCCAGCTACGACCTGTTTCGCAGGGACGCGGGCAACTACGGCTTCCTCCCTCACGAGGCCGGTGTGCGACTCGAAGAGTACGTCAACAACTTCCAATACGACTATCAGCCCCCCACCACCAACAGTGAGCTCCCGTTCGCCGTCTCCGTCGAGGCCGCCGCCAGCCCGTACCGCGACGTCGTCTTGATGCGTATCGGTATCCGAGGACAAGACGCTCCTGAGGAGGCAAAGAAGGCCGCGAACGTGGTCTTCCTGGTCGATGTCTCAGGCTCCATGTCCTCGAACCTGAAGCTGCCCCTGGTCAAGACGGTCCTCAAGGAGACCGTGACGATGCTCGACCCGACCGACACCATCTCCATCGTGACCTACGCCTCTCAGATTGGGGTTCGTCTGGAGCCGACCCCTGCCAGCGAGGTGGCCACCATCTTCGAAGCCATCGAGACCATGAAGTCAGGGGGCGGGACCTCTGGAGCCGCCGGTCTAGACCTGGCATATGAGCAAGCCGAGTCGGCCTTCATCGAGGGCGGAATCAACCACATCGTCTTGTGCTCGGATGGAGACTTCAACATCGGACCGTCGAGCGACGAGGCGCTCGTGGAGCTCGTCGAAGAGAAGCGTAAGACGGGCATCACCATGACCGTGCTCGGATTCGGCAACGGAAACCTCAATGACTCGATGATGGAGAAGGTCTCCAACGCCGGTAATGGGGTCTACGGCGTCATCGCCAACCAGGACCACGCCATCAGCTACGTCCAGAACAAGCTCCTGAGCACGCTCTTCTTCATCGCCAAGGACGTGAAGATTCAGGTGGACTTCAACTCGGAGAAGGTCCTGGCGTACCGCCTGCTGGGCTACGAGAACCGCGCCATCGCTGACCATCTCTTCGAGGACCACACCGTCGACGCCGGAGAGATCGGCGCCGGCCACACGGTCACCGCGCTCTATGAGATTGTGCTCAACGGTGAGGCCATTCCCAACGCTCCCGGTATGCCCGAGATCGATGACGGCGACGCCTTCGAGGGCGAGCTGGAGGTGGAGTCCGACGAGCTGTGCCGTGTGAAGATCCGGTACAAGGCTCCCGAAGATGGAGAGGACGACCCGTCCATGGCTCTGTCCTACGGCGTGATCGAGAAGCAGATCGTCGACCACATCGAGGCGGCGAGCGGAGACTTCCAGTTCGCGGCCGCGGTCTCTGGTCTGGCCGAGCACCTGCGATTGAGCCCCTTCGCCCTCCCCTCAGATTTTGAGCACATTC
>CALELH010000001.1 GCA_937902595.1 uncultured Myxococcales bacterium | reverse complement strand
CGCAGAACGTTGGTTGCTCGTTGTCCATATCGACGATGTGCACTGGGGTGATCCGGACAGCGCTAGTCTATTGAGTGAGCTATTGAACCTCGTTGGCGCGCCTAAGGCGCTCTTCCTGTGTAGCTTTCATACGGAGGAGATGCACGGCGGTGCATTTGTTCGGCCGCTTAGGTTTCTGGTCTCCCGCTCATCGGAGAATTTTGTTGGTCGAGAGATCGAGGTTGGGCCTATCGATGACAGTCAGGGGCGCACCCTAGCCCGGCACCTTCTAGACGGACGGCAATGCAGCGAGCGCTACATCGATCAGATCGTCCGGGAATCGGCAGGGAGTCCGTATTTCATAGAGTCGCTCGTCTCACACATCACCGATGAGACGGCTCCGACGGAGCCGACTCGAATCTTACGGACAGGCTCCCTGACTCTCAGCGCTGTCATTGGGGCTCGCCTTGAGCAGTTGGCCCCTGAGCCTCTTCGTCTACTGCAGGTGATCGTTGTCGCAGGTCGACCCATCGCGAGGCCTGTCGCCCTGGAGGTCTGCGGCTTTGGAGCGCTCGGAGAGAGGGCTCTGGGTCTATTGCGGGCTGAGCACTTAGTTCGCGTCCGGGTCGTCGATGATGGGGAATACTTTGAGACCTATCACGACAGGGTGCGAGATGTTGTCAACGGCTCCCTGTCCAAAGCTCTGACCAGCCACTTGAATCGTGCCATAGCGCTCAGCCTGGAGCGCAGGAGCCAAGACGCGCCCGAGTCTTTTGTCGACCACTTCATCCAGGCTGGAGAGCTCGATCGTGCTCGTCAATATCTCACTGAGTCGGCTGGTCGAGCAGAGAACAAGCTCGCCTTCGAGCGCGCCGCGGGGTTGTACGGTCAAGCACTGGAGGTCCATCGCCAAAGCATCACTCTCCCTGCATCGGACCCAGCATTGGAAGAAGAACGTGAACTACTCGTCAGCCTGGCCGAGGCTCTCGAGAACAGTGGAAGAGCACACCAATCGGCCAAGATGTACCTTGAGGCGTCCACAGGAGCCTCCGATGAGCGTCGGCGCGAGCTGCAGGCTCGCTCCGCTTCTAATCTCATGATCTCGGGGAGCGTTCGGCAGGGGGTTACGATACTGAAGCGCGTTCTTCAGGAGCTGGACATCCCGTATTCTAGCTCGGCTGCGGCCTCTTTACCGGTGCTGCAGGAGCTCAGGCAGACCCTGGCTGATAGGGGTACAGAGTTCTCTTTGAATGACACTGGCCTTACGGCAGCGCTACGGGAGAAGATCGATGTTTTTTGGACCGCCGCGATTGGGCTAGGCACCGTCGACTATGTGCGCGCCGCAGAGTTTCAGGCGCGCAGTTTATTGGCCAGCCTAGACAGCGGCGATGCCTATCGAATCGCTCGAAGCCTGGCGATGGAGAGCATCAACGCGGCGGCGAAGGCTCCCAAGACCATGAATCGGGCAGAGACGCTCTCAGCGGCGGCTCACGTGCTCGCGACTCAAATCGACCATCCACACGCGATCGGTCTGAGCTTGTATGGTCGCGGAGTTTGCTATCTCCTGGCGGGCCAATGGTCGAAAGCCCGAGAGACTTTGGAAGACGCGGCCCAGCTCTTTCGGGAGCGATGTCAGAGAGCGAACTGGGAGCGCGCAACGACCCACACGATGATCTTCTCAGCGATGGCCATGCAAGGAGACTTTCGGGTCCTGCTGAGTCGAGTGCCCGAGCTGCTTGAGGAGGCGCGTTCCCATCAAAACGCCTACTTCGCGACCAACCTCAGGACTGGATATGCAGGACTCACCTATCTCGCAGCTGATGACGTCGAGTCCGCCGAGCGTCTACACGAGCAGTCCGCCCGGCTGCTCCGCGATGAGAGTTTTCAACTTCAACACTACTTCGTGCTGATGTCACAGGTTCACCTAGGTCTCTACAAGGGGGACGCTCTCAGCGCTCTGAACGAGGTCATGGCTGTATGGCCTAGAGCGCAGGCGGCCATGATCGATCAGGTGAACTTTGTTCGCTTAGATCTTCTATCTCTGCGCATTCGAGCAGCCTTCGCTTCGCTCATTGGTGGCCGAGAGGTTGCGCGTGCTCGTGGGCTCATCGACCGTGATCTGGCCTTAATGGCCGACAGCGAGACGCCCTGGGCGATCGCTCAAGCGGACCTGTTCAAGGCTAGATTGGCTGAGATTGATGGGGAGCGCGGAACATCAATCAAGCTCTACAAACATGCCATTGCGGGTCTGGAGGAGGCTGGCACCCTCGGGTGGGCGTCGGCAGCTCGAATCTCTCTGGGTGAGCTGGTCGGGGGCGACGAAGGTCAGACCCTGGTTGACCTCGGGGTCCAGTTGATGCAGGACAATGGGGTGCGTAACCCAAAGGCCATGACGCGAATCTATATTCCTCGTAGCCCTTAGTCAGCCCGCTCAGCGCTGAGGTTGGTCCATTAAGATTAGGTAAGCAGATGACGTATTCAACTCTCACAAATCATTTCAATCGTATCAGCCATATTGAGTCGGCTTTGGGTGTTCTCCATTGGGACATGTCGACGATGATGCCTCAGGGGGGAGCGGCGGGTCGGGGAGACCAGCTCGCGACGCTGAATGGGATTGCCCACGGTATGCGGACGGATGAGCGTATCGCTGATTGGCTATCCGCTGCCGACGGCGAGCAGCTGGATGATTGGCAGCGAGCTAATCTGAACGAACTCAACCGGGAGTACGCCAACGCTACGGTCTTACCGGCGCAGTTTGTTGAGGCGTTTAGCCGAGCCTGTACTCAATGTGAAACGGTCTGGAGAAAGGCCCGTGGGGCCAATGACTTTGCCAGCCTAGCTCCAGCGTTGAATGAGGTGGTGAAGCTCGTTCGTGAGAAGGCTCAGATCTTGTCTGAGCATCATGGCTTGAGTTTATACGATTCGTTGCTTGATCAATACGACCCCGGAACGCGGTCGGCGGATGTGGACGTGCTCTTTGAAGAGCTAGAGGGCTTTCTCCCTGATCTCTTGGGCCAGGTGATCGAACGCCAAGAGCGCGCAGGCATGGTCGCCTTACAGGGCCCTTTCTCCGTGGAGAGTCAGAGAACTCTCGGCCTCAAGATCATGGAGATTCTGGGCTTTGACTTTGAGCATGGCCGTCTCGACGTTAGCGCTCATCCTTTCTGCGGTGGCAGCGCCGACGATGTTCGAATCACAACGCGCTACTCAGTGGATGATTTCACTCAGAGTCTCATGGGCGTCATCCATGAGACAGGCCATGCGCTCTATGAGCTCGGCTTACCTATCCAATGGCGAGGACAGCCGGTGGGCAAAGCGCGTGGGATGAGCATGCACGAGAGCCAGTCTCTCCTGATGGAGATGCAGGCCTGCCGCAGCCGTGAGTTCTTACAGTTTGTCACCCCGATGTTAAGGGATAGCTTTAATGGAGAAGGCGAGGCGTGGACGACTGAGAACCTATATCGCCTCTACACCAGAGTGGAGCGCGGCTTGATTCGTGTTGACGCCGACGAGGTGAGCTATCCGTTGCACGTCATCCTCCGCTATCGATTGGAGCGAGCTCTATTGTCTGGAGATCTTCAGGTTGGAGACCTCCCCGGCGCGTGGAGAGACGGTATGCGTACGTTGCTGGGAGTCGAGCCCCCCGATGACCGTGATGGTTGTATGCAGGATATTCACTGGAACATGGGCGCCATCGGTTATTTTCCGACCTACACCTTGGGCGCTATGAACGCTGCGCAGCTGTTTGAAGCAGCGGTGCGGAGCGATGCGGAGATCCTGCCAGGGATCGCTGGAGGTGACTTCAAGCCGCTCGTGGCCTGGTTGCGGGAGAACGTCCATGGAAAGGCGTCTCGGTATTCTATGTCGGAGTTGATGACTCGAGCTACGGGGAGGCCCCTTGAGGTGTCAGTCTTCCGAGAGCACCTCGAGCGTCGTTACCTAGGCTAGTCGGATCTCTACTTTGGAGTGTGCAGATGTCTCATAGATTTAGCGCGGTTCTCTTCGACCTGGATGGCACCTTATTGGACTCCATTCCCGGGATAGTCACCTCCCTCAGGTTTAGTCTGGAGCAAGGTTTGGGCTGGGCCCCAGATGACGCGACTTTGGTCACAGGTATCGGGACCCCTCTCGATGAGCAGCTGCTTCACCACGCGCACACGCATCTGGGACGTTCGCTGAGCGACGCTGAGCTAGAGAGCTTTCGAACGGCATACATCGATCACAACCTCTCCACACACGATGAGACGATTCATGCTTACCCTGGCGTAGACGAGGCTCTGGAACGCCTCTCTAAGGCGGGTATTTTACAGGGCATCGTGACGAGCAAGCCACAGAGTACGGCTCGGCGAGGCCTCGGAGTGTGTGGCCTGGAGGACTATTTTGAGTTCGTCATCGGGTACGATGACGTCGTCCATCCAAAGCCACATCCAGAGCCGATCATAAAGGCGCTCCACATGGCCTCAGTGTCACCTGACCAGGCGGTCTTCATCGGTGATTCACCCCATGACATCTTGTCCGGCCGCAGAGCTGGAGTCTCCACGGTCGCCGCTCATTGGGGTCCATTCGACCCAGAACAGCTTCGGTTAGCTGAGCCGACGAGAGAATTCGACCAAATTGCGGCCCTTGTTGACTGGATCACTCAATGATCCGCTAGACGGCCCTTCCCGCATCGATCTACACTGCGCCTCGTCATCGCCTGGACTCCGGGGGTCTATATGTGTGAGTGGATGGATCAGATAGAGTCGCTTGCCGCGAACCCTGGTGAGTCTGAGCTCACGACCGGCCAAATCCAAGCCCTCGTAGATGTCCTATGTCTGGTCATTTTTGCTGACAACCGCTGCTCGGCCCTAGAGGCGGCGGAGTTCAACGGCGCGCTGCTCAACTCCGAGAACTTAAGTCGGTACACTCAGGTAATTCGTGGACAGCTCAACGTCGCATCGGGCCCGGCACGACATGCGGATGAGGTGAAGCGACACGCGCTCGCGAGCAAGGCTGCGCAGACGCTGAACGGCTCGGGGCTCAAGACCTCTGTCTACGAGTTGGCGTCAAGCCTGATGGTGTCCCCGTTCAACGCTGGGCGACAGAACCCCGCGATCCTCAAGACGGTCAGAGACGCCTTCGAGATCTAGGTCACTCTAGGAGCGTTTCTTTCCTCGTCTGCGAGTCTTCAGTCTGAGCTGTTTCACACCGGAGCGGTACTTGGGGTCTTCTCCAGGCCCTGAGTCATCGATCCAGTAGTGTGTTCGTTTACGGACATCCAGATGAACAAAGCCTGATGTCGGGTAGTAACCGACTCCGACGGGGTGAAATCGCTTACAGAACTCCCAAAGGGTCTTTGTTTTGACGCCCTTAATCTTGAAATCAACCGCGCGTCCTTGCTTGTGACGGCTCGTCTTTCGCTCCTCCTTACGGAAGCCACTCACAATATCGATAGGTGAGTCAAAGTGCTGTCCCACCATGTATAGATGCCAGATCAGTCTACGATGAATGCGCATCGAGTACTTGGAGCGCCAGTCTCTAAACAGATCGTTGATCTTCCTCAGACCGATGGGATCGACAATTTGGTTCTTGGGGTTGTCGGGATCGGGGACGATAATCTTGAGGTTTGTCACCGTCTTCTTGGTGGTGATGTGCCTTAGAGAGATGTGGAAGCGTTTTACCTGCCTGTCCTTTTTTGCGAGGCCCTCGCTTGGACAGCACACGATCCCCGCGAAGAAGATCGCGGCGAGGGTGATGAACCGATTAAGGTTTGTGTAGGTAAACATCCTACCAATATGCCTACAGTTAGTGACGAGCGCAAACTTATGCTGGGTGTTGGATGCCTCGAGAATCCACTGGGATTCATTGGCTTAGATCGTGGCGGCCGCTGCGCTCTCAAAGGCACGTCTCACGAGGACGG